>CAXAHZ010000100.1:0-5988 GCA_963968875.1 uncultured euryarchaeote | reverse complement strand
GACGGTACATCTTGTTGCGTACCAAGCGGCGACATCGCTGCAAGGGCTTTACAACCGTCCTCACTCAACACCAAATGGCGTATTTTAGTGGATGAAAGGACAACATCTGCGTCATCTTCAATTCCAGAAGATTCATCTTTGTAGGTGTAATGAATGTCCCAAGGCTCTCTAGCCCTGTTTACTGCTAGAGGGAGGTCAGAAAGTTTCCATCCCCTAGAGACACGTAATATCAAAGTATTTCCATCCGCGAGTTCCTGTTCCAAGAGGTACGATGCAATGGATTGAGGAGATAAATCTCCGTTGTAATGGCATACTTTACTGCCTACTTCATGCGCTAAATCCACGGTTTCATCGTTTGAACCTGTGTCCAGTATAACGACATCATCTGCAACTTCTCGACATCTGATGATTAATGAAATAATTCGCAATTCAATGTCTCGGGCCACCAAGACAATGCGCGTTAAAGAATCAGGCACAAATTACCCTAATTGATTTGACCTATGAATCCTGTTCCTTATTTCAGCAACCCAGTGCGGTTTCAAGCGTACTTTCTTGACAAGCACGCTACAGGAGGTGACATGCAACAGGGCTGGAGGGTAGGCGTCGTCATTCCAGCAAGAAATGAAGAAGCTCATATTGCGACCGTGTTGGAGACCTTACCGAAGTCAGTAGATGTCGCTGTTGTTGTGAACGACGGCTCCACAGATAACACAAAAAGGATAGCAATGGATACAAAGATTTCCGCAGAAGTTGTCGTCCTAAGCACCGAAGGAATTGGGGTTGGCGGGGCAATTGACACTGGCCATAAGTACCTCATTGACCGACTTGAGGTTCCGTTTGTTAGTGTTGTAATGGCGGGCGATGGACAAATGAATCCCAATAATTTGAATTCATTAATTGAACCAGTCATAAATCAACAATTTGACTATGTTAAGGGCGATCGCTCCAAACACAAATACGGATACAACAGGATGCCTTTGCTCAGAAAATTTGCATCTGCGATTCTTTCATTTTTCACAACACTGGCTGCAGGCCAAAGAATACGAGACCCCCAATGTGGATTTACAGCAACCTCATACAGAGTACTCAGTGAATGGGATTGGAGCCGTTCTTGGAACGGTTATGGATATCCTAACTTCTGGCTCATAAATTTGTCCAAGAAGGGTTTCAAAATCGGACATGTTCCTGTGGAGTCTATCTATAGAACGGAAACCTCCGGAATTAAACCGGCAGGATTTTTCATTCGTGTTGGAGCGATGATGGCCACTGAACACCATAGACGTAATATCTCTTGGCTATTGAGTAAGCAAAGTTCAGTATTCACAATCATGGCGTTCATCACTTACGCGCTTGGGTGGGCCGTGATGCTTGGGGGCTTTTCATTATCCAAGCAAGCATTCTGGAGTATTGATTGGCTTACATTTTTGCTAACTGGCATACTTTGGGTAACTGCGCACATTTTTGATAGAAGGGCCACCTCGGGCAGATTACGGTGAGAGTGAATGCGGCGTCATGACAGGAGAAAAACACCTCGTAAAGCTCATGCTCGTCATATTTTAGTCACAAACAAGCCCGATGCACGAGAGATTCTAGAACTGATTCAGAACGCCAAGAAACCGTTCAAAGTGTTCAAAAAACTAGCCAAGAAATATTCCAACTGTCCAAGTGCAAGCAAAGGTGGAGACTTAGGTGAATTTATTGAAGGACAAATGGCGCAAGATTTTGAAGAAGCAGTATGGACTGCTGAACTTGAAACAGCACCCGAATCATATGTGAAAACCCAATTTGGATTTCACATCATATGGGTGCATTCAGTTGGAGAGTACCAACGCCCGTGAAAGTAATGGTGGGCGTACCAAGATTTGAACTTGGGTCCAAGCGTCCCAAACGCCCGAGTATAGGCCAAACTAACCCATACGCCCGTTAGCCTTTGCCACGAGGTCTTACCTATGAACTTCACTCAAGGAACTGCCAGCGGCCATCGTCGATTCGAAGTACCAATCCTTCCTGTTCAGCACGCTCCATGATACCATCAGCATCCATCTCCGCATGATATTGATCAAGTACTGAATCCACTGTAATTCTCCCCACTGAATTCGTTTCATCGCAACGGCGGCGGATTAAATCGATCAAAACGTTGGGTCTTACAGATGTTGGTTCATTAAACAACAATTCGTTTTTAGTTAACTTTTCTCTCAAAGCGCCTCTTAGGTCCTCCGGAGTATTTGCGAGAGCCACTTCAATCCGCAATTCGGTGGGTGAGCTTGCAGTTCTGAGCACTTCTGACGATTCTGTAACTCGTTGGCCGCAATGAGGGCAGCGCCCTGATAACGAACGGTGTCCAAAACACATACTGCATCCTTGACAACGAATAACAAGCCATTTTTTAACGGTCATAACACAACATCTCTCCGACCACAAATAAACTTCACAGTGTGAAATCATGGTTATTTTGAGGTTGCCCCGGTCGGCGGGCCGGTGCTGCTGGTGCCTTTGTGTCAACTCGCTTTTTCGGCTCTTCTGCCCTTCGTGTGAGTGCCCCGCGTATTGGTCCGGTTCTTGTCTTTGCTCCAAGGGAAAGGGAATCGGGTAAGATGAGTGCTGCTATTGCAACGCCGTGATGATCTTGGCCCGCAGTTACTTCATCCACCGCGACATCAAATTCGACGACTTCCAGGTCTCTGCTGGCAAGTCGGCGTTGTAGATTTCTACGAAGAAGAATGGTTGTTTCCTCATAATCAAGGGCTGTGGTAATGGTGGCAACGATGGTACACTCATCACCTTCTGGCGTAACACAAGATGCCCAAGCGACACCTGCTGAGGCGGAGGAACCGTTCCATGCATACGCTGTTGCAAGGTGGCATTCAACCAGCGACCCCATCGGCAAAGACCGCGGGGGTGTTGCCCCAAAACCAAGAGGAAGCATGGCTCCTTGAGCCTGAATAATTCGGCTGTCTCCCAATCCCAGTTCAACAAGACCTTGATCAAAAGCATCTTCAGCATTTTCTCCCCAAGGGGCAACTGCCGTCATCAACCAACCGGGGCAGGATGGCCCAGAACTACGCTGCATGGGTTGGTACTGTCACAACGGGTTCATGAACAACATGGTCCTCCAGTCACCATGGGCTCACGAACGAGGCGATTCATGATGATGGCCGCCATCGTCAATATTGGGATGTGGGTTGGTGCGATATTCTTAGAGAGTAAGCATTCCCTTGCATTAGTCACTACAACGCTAATTATTACAGCAATAGGAGCAATTGGCATGATTTGGAACACCGGAGATACAACCCGTGAACGTTTGTTATCTGGTGGGTCCAATGTTTCTAACGACAGAGGTTTGGAATCCTTATCGGTCAACGATCCGTTACCGGATCCAATGGACTACGACATAGAGATGCCTTTTTCGTAATCACAGCAGACGAACGGTCTCAAGATTCTTCGGTGCGTATGTTCTGCATCGATAGCGCTCTCTTAGCGTGTGACCGAGTTCATTGCACTTTTGATAGTCGCCGTGATGGCAAATTATGTTTTTCGGTTTTGGATTCAATTGGTCAACAAATTCAAGCAGTTGCCTTCGGTCAGAGTGACCGGAAAAACCGTCAATCGTAACCATTTCACAACCAATCTTGACAATTTCTGTCTTTCCATTAATCATCATGGGTACTTCACCAAACCCTTTCTGAAGCTTGCGTCCAAGTGTACCCTCAGCTTGGTAGCCGACAAAGCAAAGCGAGTTACGTTCTTCATGGGCCCAATTCTTGAAATATTCCATAACAGGACCGCCATTGAGCATTCCAGAAGTCGCTAAAACGATGCATGGTGACGAGTCCATAATAATACTTTCACGAAGTTCCCGTCCTTTGACTGGACGGAACCATTCACTTGTAAACGGATTCTCCCCATCATCCTTAAGCAAAGATTTGCTCAATGAATTGGTCAAGTACTTTGGATGAGCTGCGTGAATAGCAGTTGCTTCTTGGATCATTCCATCAAGCCAAACTGGAACGGGTTTAACCGTCCCAGATCTAAACAATTCATCGATAGCGATCATGACCTCTTGACTGCGGCCAACAGCGAACACGGGGCAGATCATCTTTCCACCACGAAGTAATGTCCTTGAAACAATATCCTGAAGTTCTTGATTCGCCTCTTGACGTGATGGTTGATAATCACCGGATGCTCCGTAAGTTGATTCAAGCACGAGGGTTTCAACCCTTGGGAAACGAGTGTTAGCAGCATCAAAGAGCCATGATTTCTCATACTTTTGATCTCCACTGAAGACGATATTGTGCTTACCATCTGCAATGTTCAAGTGAACAGCAGAAGAGCCGAGAATGTGCCCTGCATTTGAGAATGTCAATTTGACATCTGGGGCAATATCGGTTGTTTCACCCCAGTCAACATCCACAACATGCTTCATACACATTCGTATGTCTTCCATATCATAGGGTGAACGCTTGCCCTCAGCACCCCCGACTTTGAGATAATCTGTTTGAAGAATGAGCATCAAATCTCGGGTGGGCGGAGTGCAAAAAACCGGACCTCTGTATCCATATTTGAACAAAACAGGCAGCATCCCTGCATGGTCAAGGTGAGAGTGCGTCAAAACCACTGCATCCAGTTTTTCTAGAGGTAAGGCCTCTGGAGCCGTGAAATATGGCATTGGATCAGTATCCGAAGCAATGTTAACTCCAACGTCGATCATGATTCTTGATTCATTGGTCGTTACGAAATGACATGCTCGGCCAACTTCACGATAGGAGCCAAGAGCGGTTACACGTGCCCAAGTTGACCCTGGCCGGGTAGGACGATGTATATTCAGGCCGAAATCCTTCAAGAGTTTTCTTCGTTCGTCGGCCTTCTCCTGACGGTAACCCCGAATATCGTGAACCGTCTTTGAGAACAGAGGAGGTGTGCGTTCAACCTTCACTGACCAGCCTGTCTCGTCACGAATCTTTCGGGTATTTTCACCGCGACGTCCAACCGCTGTACCTGGGTTTTTACATTGAATGGTCACTTCACGATAGCATCCGTCAAAGTACATTTCTGTGATCTCAGCGTCCTCAGAAATGAGGTTTTGGATTACTTCCTTTGTATCATCGATATCCATCATTGAGTCAACTGGTGAGCGTAAAACAATTTTTCTCTTGATCCGCTTGGCAATCTTACCAATCAATCCGTCACGACCACCAAACTTGTCCATTTCCGTGGTAATGATCGCGATATTACCTGCTTCTAAATCAACGCTGTATTCAACTGCCTTTGGAACAATTTTAGCGATTTCGTCCTTCAATTCTTTGTAGGTCATCTGCATAGTATCTACCTCGTTCCTGCGTCATCACACTGACTGTGACATGCCATAAGGCGAATGCGGCTCATGCCGCAGGAATAGGATTAGGGCTCACTTGAGGAGCTTTGCAATGTCTTCTTGAGAGACTTGTTGGTAACCAGATGCCGGTGTGATAATTGCCAGGTCCATGCCGTTTCCGGAGGCTGCATCACGTTGGCCTGATGCATAGAGGGCGCGGGCTGCCAGTTTTAATGCATCCGCTTGTGACATACCTTCACTAAAGCCGTCTTCAAGGACACCGTACATGTACGGAGAACCTGACCCTGTGGCACAGTAAACGTCGGGTATTGAACCGCCAGCAGAATCGATGGAGTACACGTGGCCACCATCATCATCAACGCCAACGATGAGGAGTTGGACCCAGTGCGGGCGACCGGCGAGAATGTTTGCAGTAAGCGTTGCAGCCCCCTTGACGGTCATCGGTTGTTGACGACGGAGTTCAAACAAGGCGACCTCAGCGGTAAGGGTTCGGGACAGAGACTGTGCGTGACCAACCAAACCGGCCGTGGTAAGAGCAAGGTTATCACCAATTTTGAAGAGCTTTTGGACGCTTTTGTTCGCAATAAAATGGCCCATTGTTGCTCGGTGATCTGCTCCAACGACGACACCTCCTTTGAACGTGATTCCTACAGTAC
>CAXAHZ010000099.1:0-5991 GCA_963968875.1 uncultured euryarchaeote | reverse complement strand
GAATACCATCCGTGTATATTGGATGGTACCAAATTGACAACTTGTGGTTTGTCATGACCCCAACTCGTCCTGCAGATATTTGAGAACTTGCTTCATTGCTTGTGACTAGGCCAATCCACATAATATCTTGGTACGAGTACATTTCTACGAGAATTAAGCCATCTCATGTTAATCGTCGTTGTATGACCGTCCAGTGTTTGCAGACGTACTTGGCGGTGCGAACGCGTTGAGAATTCGGAATCTCGTCTGAATTCAAGATATTACGGGATAAGAATCAAGTGATACACGCCAACACGCAGTCCATGGCAGTTGACGGTTTACTCGCAGTGGGCGGTATACTCAGTCTTGCCTTAGGAATTTCTGGATTAATTCTCATTAAAAATCAAAAGCAAGAAGTAATTTGGAATAAACGGTTTGCTGCTCAACTCCTTTGTTGGATATTTGTCTGCAAAGGTGTTGCGAACGGTGTTCGTTCGATTGGATATGAGACTGAAGTTTGGCGTATTGTTTTGTATTCAGGCCATTTCGCTGACCAGATATTCTCTGGTTTGATGATTATGCTTGCCCTCATTTTCCCAGTCCCAATTCTCCGAACAAGAAAGCAATTCAAATACGGCGTAGCAATTGTTCTTCTTTATACAATTATATCTATGGGGACGGCCATTTTCATTGGCGTAAATTCTCCACTAGCGGGGCTGGGAGACGGTTACATCGTGTGTGGATTTATTTGGACGATGGTTTATCTTAAATTTAGATTCATGAAAGGACATGAAGATAATAAGGAGATTCTCGGGGTTTCTGACGTAGCGATTCTTTTGATAATTATGATCATTGGGCATATTTTATTCCGTTGGCTTGGAATGCTTACTCGTTCAGATTATTTTTACTTCATGGACCTCTATGGAGGCAACGTAACGAGTGATTATCTCTGGTCGTTGGGATTGGCATCAGCGGTCTTGTTCGGCCTAGTAATTTTATTTGGTGAAATCTACCAAACAACTCAAGGAAGAATACGTGGCACTTCCTATGTTATATTCATCTACATGACGATTGGAGTAGTGAGCCATATCGTGCTTGTAGGTACTGGATTAAGTGGAAGCGGTGGAGGCACCGATGCGGGATCTGGCTATACAGCATTGCAGACCATATGGACTGAGATCACATCCTCGGTCCATTTCACAATGATGCGGCCTATTTTGGGACTGTTTATTTTCTTCCATTACGGTCTCATTCGAATTTCCGAAGATAATGAGCAGGTTGGGAAAACCATGGCAATCGTGCTCATTGTCGTTGCAACTTCCGCACTGCTTGAGATTATCCAGTCTCTCATTCCGTTGACAGAAATGCTTTCCGCTGGTATTCTTGGAGTCGCTATCGCCTTTGGAATCGGTTGGGAAGAACGTTCATTCCAGTCACTGATTTCAAACCCGTTACGATTCCCAATACGGGTGAAGGGTTCATATTTCCCTGAACTTGATTTTGAAAAACATGAATTTCAAGCGCTCAACAAAGCCATGATGGTCATGATTAGTTTCATGCTTTGCGTCGCCTTCATCCTCCACCTTAGCGAGGCAGATCCCTTTTCGATGAGTTTTTGGTGATGGAAATGAGTGACGAGACAAGCATTGGATTTCTGATAAAGGAGGACGATTCTGGCAGAGCCTTCGCCATTCTTTCAACGGTCTTGGTCATTGGACTTGCCTTTCACGCCTACACATTCTTCGTAACCAAAGAAGAGGATATCCTCAATAAATACGCATTGCCGAATTATTCCATCATGTTTGATGAAAATGAAATTCAAAACTCAGACTCCATGCTAATAGCAAATGGGGAAACCGATAGTTTCCAACTCTCCCGCGACATTATCGGCGATAATTCTACAGGCATGATGGCAAAAATCGTGTTCACTATTTCTTACGAGGAAACATCTGGACAAATTGCCGACCCCTGTGATGAAGTACACGCTCACATTCCCCCGAATGGCTTAGTTGCGGATTGGCAAAATACTGAAAATGTTCTCTCTGATTCGAATGATAATTGCGATACCATGGTTCTCACGGTATACGTCTATCCCGGATATTCTGGGGAGACGATCGAAGAGGTTGGTAATACTGAGGCCCATTGGGAAAATATGTGGTCAAATGAAACCTATGGAAGCGGGGTTTTAGAACTTGAGATATCAGTTGAAACGAACCAAGCACCCGCTTCGTTTTTACCAGGAAGTGGCGACGATAATGAAGAAATAAACATTGAATGGGCTGTTTCTTTCTTCGAAGTTAATGTCAAAGAGATGCCAATGTGAGCCTCTCTCTGTGTGACTAACTACGATACATTGAGCCTATTTCCATTTGGTACTGTTTTAGATGCTGGACAAAGGTCTTTTGCTTAGACCCTCTGTGAATGGAAACGTGTGTGAATGAACCAATACGAACGGTTCAAGAGGGGTCCTCCGTTGGGGGGGATTGAGGCAGATTAAGATGACATCAAAACCCTACCAATTGTTCTACTGGCCAATTCCCGGTCGGGCTGAAGCTTCCCGAGTTGCACTCTCTCTGGCCAACCTGGATTGGGAGGATGTGGCTCTCAATGGCGAGCTCTTTGCCTCCATGAAACGTAATGGCGATTTGCCTTGGGGAATGGTTCCTTTGTTGAAGACTCCAGAGGGAGGACTTGCAGAATCCGTAGCCATTCTTCGCTACCTCGGCCATCGGTGTAACTTGATACCAGAAAACGCGTTCATGGCTGCCAAAGTAGATGAATTCATAGACGGAATCAGCCCACATTTTTCAATGTTGGAAGGGACGTTTGGCATTGATGACGTCGTGGAGCGAACAAAAGCTCGTGAAGCATTGTTTCTCCCCGACGCAAAGGGAACAAAGGGACTGAAACTACTCGAGAAGAAAATTCAGGAATCATCAACTTCTTGGATTGCCGGAACAGAGGGGATGAGCATCGCTGACTTGATGGTGTTCACCTATGCGTTTGGTCTCTTTTCAGGTAACTTTGATGGAGTAAATGCGTCTGTTTTGGCTGATTACCCGGTATTGTTAGCCTACCACGACGTGGTGGCAAATGATCCAAGAATTCAAGCCCATTACGCCGAAATACCTGAAGGATCTTTGTGCTGGACTTACCAGCCCAGTGCCTTCTCAAACCAAGTGTAATCGACCAATGTAATTTGGGTCTCTCATCCTATAAGCTCTTTATAGGCGTCAAATACTTTATACCACGGATATAAACATCAAAGCATGAGTAAAAAACCAGTCTCTATTTTCCTGTCATTTTTGATGGTCATGCTGAGTCTTTCCATCGTATCCAATTCTTTGAATAAAGAGATTGAATTATCAAATCTTGACGATAGTACAGAACCCCAGCACGTCATATTACCGATGGTGCAACTCAATGAACCGGGATTTCAAGAGGGTTCCATCTTTACTGATACGACTCTTTCATCAGGGAGCGCACATACTTGTGTAGTTCTTGATCACGAGGGAGTTTCTTGTTGGGGTCGGGGTGATTACGGTCAACTTGGCAACGGGGCGACGTTGAACTCGTTCGCTCCTGGTTTGACATTGGACTTTGGTACCGCTCGGACCGCAGTTTCTGTTGTTTCGGGGTCACATCACAATTGTGCTTTACTCGACAACGGTTCAGTTTCGTGTTGGGGCCTAAACACCTACGGTCAACTCGGCAATGGAGGTACATCTGATACATCAACACCAACGTTAACCAACAGCCTCGGAACAGGCCGCACGGCGATTGCTCTTTCTTCTGGTCACGAACATACGTGCGCAATTCTTGACAACGGTTCAGTATCCTGCTGGGGTCGTGGATTATGGGGTCAACTGGGTAATGGAGCAACTTCAGACACATCAACTCCAACCTTGACAAGCAGTTTAGGAGAAAACCGTACCGCTCTCGCCATCGCTGCTGGCGCACAGCACACCTGTGCAATTCTTGACAACGGTGCTGTTTCATGCTGGGGTAACCATTACTACGGCCAAATGGGTAACGGGGCAACTGCAAACCAACTAACACCTATGCAGACGAACAGCCTCGGAACAAGCCGCACGGCAGTTGCTATTTCTGCTGGTCTGCACTTTAATTGTGTTATTCTCGATAATGGTGATGTGTCATGCTGGGGCCAAGGAGAAAACAACGGCCAACTGGGTAATGGTGTTGCTTCAAACCGGAACACTCCAGTCCCGACAAATTCTTTGGGATCAGGACGAACGGCAGTCGGTCTTTCTTTAGGGTATTACCATGCCTGTGCTGTTCTTGATGATGGTTCAGCTTCTTGTTGGGGACGGGGAGTTTTGGGCCAATTAGGGCACGGTAGCGCATCGAGTGAGTTTTCACCAATCGGAACTGACAGTTTCGGTTCTGGGCGTACTGCCGTTGCAGTTTCATCAGGAGGATCTCATACTTGTGCCATACTTGACAACGGATACGTCTCTTGTTGGGGTGACAATCCGAAGGGTCAATTGGGCAACGGAGGAACTTCACAACAGAACTCTCCGACATCCACCAGCAGTCTAGGGCCAAGCACCACTCTTGGCGTGACTGAGATTGTTTCCGGTTACCAGCACACGTGTGCTCTCATGGAAACCGGTTCAGTGTATTGCTGGGGAAGAGGAGGTTATGGCCAAATTGGTAATGGTGCATTCTCGGACAGTTATACTCCAACTTCTGTAAGCAGTTTTGGCACAGGTCGCACTGCTGTTTCCATTTCTTCAAGTAACCACCACACATGCGCAGTTCTCGACAACGGTGCCATTTCGTGTTGGGGACGAAATAATTACGGTCAACTGGGCAACGGTGGCACATCGGATACCTCGACGCCGACGCTCACCAGCAGCCTTGGAGCGGGTCGTACTGCAGTTGCCGTCTCAGCTGGAAGCGAACATACATGCGCAATTCTTGACAACGGTGCTGTTTCGTGTTGGGGACGAAACGCCTACGGCACACTGGGCAATGGTGGTAACACTGATGCATCTGAGCCAACACTCACCGATAGCCTCGGGGCGGGCAGGACTGCCGTGTCTGTTTCTTTAGGAAGCCAACATACCTGCGCTCTGCTTGACAACGGTGCTGTTTCGTGCTGGGGTAACCATTACTACGGCCAAATGGGTAATGGTGCATCTTCAAACCAACGGTCACCTGCGTTGACCGATAGTTTTGGAGCAGGGCGAACAGTCATTGATCTTTCAGTTGGCCTCAACTTCAACTGTGCCGTTCTTGATAACGGCGATGTTTCATGCTGGGGACAAGGAGAAAACAACGGCCAACTGGGTAATGGAGCGGCATCCAACAAGAACACTCCAACCCTGACAAATAGCCTTGGAACAGGACGAACCGCAGTCAGTATTTCTTCAGGAAATTTCCATGCCTGTGCCGTTCTTGATGATGAATCGGTATCCTGTTGGGGTCGAAACACCTACGGCCAACTGGGCAATGGTGGAACAACCAATCAGTATTCACCTGCACTGACAAGTAGCCTTGGCAACGGCCGCACAGCCGTTGATTTGAGTGCTGGTGGTTCGCATACCTGTGCCATCCTTGACAACGGTGCCGTCTCTTGTTGGGGCGAAAACGTGAGAGGTCAGTTGGGCTATGGCGGTACTGCACAGAAGAATTCGCCGACACCAACCAGCAGCATAGGCTTAAGCCCCACAGCAGCTCTTTCAGAACGAGATTTTGACAATAACGGTATTCTGAATATTTTCGAACTAGAAGCAGGTCCAGGTCAAGGTTTTGTCGTAGATGAAATCCGTTCTGGCTACCAGCACACGTGTGCTCTCATCGATACTGGCTCAGTGTATTGCTGGGGAAGAGGAGATTATGGCCAAGTAGGTAATGGTGCATTCTCGGACCGTTATACACCGACTTCAGTAAGCAGTTTTGGCTCAGGTCGCACTGCTGTTTCCATTTCTTCAAGTAACCACCACACATGCGCAGTTCTCGACAACGGTGCCATTTCGTGTTGGGGAC
>CAXAHZ010000098.1:0-6083 GCA_963968875.1 uncultured euryarchaeote | reverse complement strand
AGGTACAATCGAATGGGAATGAACCCCATTTGGAAAAAACGCAACGCCGATTGTGGGGCTCGAACCCACGACCTTGGGATTAACAGTCCCACGCTCCACCAGCTAAGCTAAATCGGCAAGGTTGGCGACAGGCCACCCCTTTATCACGGCTTCGCCACCATCACTCCACAATAGAGATGAGTCGTTCCATATCCTCAACAGGCTTTGATGAAAGTACAATCAGTGTTTGAAGCGCCATGTGCTCGTTTTCACTTAATTCTCTATTGTGATAGAAGGTCAAAAGTGGTTGGTTTTCCTTCACCTGTTTGCCCTGGGCGACATGAAACACAAATCCGATTTCTGGAATGACAATATCCTCTAAGGCATATCGGCCGGCACCATGTGACTTGGCCATAAGGGCAGAAGCCATTGAATCGATACCGACAACGTAGCCCTCCGTTCTTGATAGAATGGTAGTCTGTGCCTCGCTTGCTGGTAAAACGAATTCAGGTTGGCGAAGGAGTTGCTGTGCAAATTCTTCTTCAACACCCTGATGCACACACATAAGACGGAATTTCTCAAGCGCTTCCCCGTTGTCAAGAACCTGCGCAATCATTTCCCTTCCTTGTTGGGGGCTAAGTTTCTCGTCGGTCATTGCCAGCAATTCCCCTCCTTGAAGAATGACAAGATCTCTTGTATCGGCAGAACCCTTACCCTTGAGGACCTCTATGCTCTCAACAATTTCCAAAGCATTGCCAACATGGCTGCCTATTGGTTGTCCCATGCTGGTAATTTGGGCTTTGGTTTTGATTCCAAGTCCTTGGGCAGTCCTCACCATCGAACGGGCCAGTTCTTCTGCGTCATCTCGTGTTTTCATGAAGGCTGCATTTCCGCATTTCACGTCAAGGACAAGAGCTTGTAACCCCTCTGCTGCTTTCTTTGAAACAATGGATGCAGTGATGAGTGGAACACTATCAACGGTATCGGTTACATCACGAATGGAATAAAGCACGCCGTCTGCAGGTGCAATCGCATCGTTTTGCACGGCGATACAACAACCGATTTCATTGACAATCTGTTTCATTTCCTCTGGGTTCAACTTACAGTTGTATCCTGGTATTGATTCCAACTTGTCTATGGTTCCACCTGTATGGCCCAATCCACGACCAGCCAGCATAGGGACCCGACGACCGCACGCTGCAAGTGCAGGTGCTAGCATGAGGGACATTTTGTCACCCACTCCTCCAGTGCTGTGTTTATCGACAACCGGTGGACCTTCACCCCACGACAAGTGTGCGCCGGAAGCGATCATGGATTTTGTGAGTTGGACGGTATCTTCAACACTGCAACCGTGTTTGTGAACTACTTTTAGCCAGGCAGTGGCTTGTTCAACACTGACTTCTCCGCTTGCAACCCCGAGTACAAACTCATTCAGCAAGTCGTGGTTTTGCGGTTGGTGGTTGACAACGGAGTCAATGAGGAGATTGACGTCCATGAAGTCACCTCAAATGAGACCGATTTCGCGTAACCTTTGTTGAAGGTAATCGCCTGCTTTGATGCTTTGATACTTCGCTTTCCCACCGGTTTTGGCTACGAAGTCAGGGTGAGGTGTGAGGTCCACTTCGTTTCTTGGGTGGACGAACATCGGCATTGAGTAACGGCGTGAATTGGAATCTTTTGGGTTAACAACACGATGGGTGACGGAGCGGAAGAGGCCATTTGTCAAGTTTTGAAGCATGTCCCCCGAGTCGACGATAATTGCCTTTTCATCTCCCTTGACTTGAATCCATGAGCCATCGTGGTCCATCACTTCTAAGCCGTCAGCAGTTGCCGTTACCAAAAGCGTGATGAAATTGATGTCTTCATGGGCAGCAGATCGCACCGCCCCCTCCGGCATGGACGAGTCAAGAGGCGGATAGTGAATCATGCGCATGATGGTATTTCCTTGCTCAGCCATGTTAGGAAGCCAGTCATCCGATTTTCCAAGGTAACGAGAACAGGCTGCTAGGAGTTCCTTTGACAGTTGTTCCATTCCATTGTAAAGTTGGTCAATGGTTGTCTTAAATTCCGGTGCGTGAGCACTGGGCCAGACATTTTGTGGATAGGTCGGTTCCGGACCGTTCTTTGGATAGGCTCTACCAGTCTGCCAGAATTCCTTTAGGTCAGGTGCAGGGTTGTCTTTTGCATGTTCTATCCCAAAAGCCGTGTAACCACGCTGGTGAGCGATTTCCGGATGGAGATATCCTCGCTTTAATTCTTCATCGAGGTCAAAGAACCGGTCGCATTGTGCATATGCATCAGCGATCAATTCAACATCTATGCCATGATTGACCAATCCGAAAAAACCGATGTCTTGTAGGGCATCTCCAACTTGACGAGTGAATTCTTTTCGTTCATCTTCGGATGAGGAACGGGCAAGAGCAAAATCGACCGTTGGTATTGTGCGTGCCATCCTCACCATCAGTCCTGCACAAAAGTACGAATTTTGGCGAGAAGCCTCAGTGTTTCAATGTAAATCCAAATCAACGAGATGAGGATTCCAAAGGCCGCATACCACTCCATATTTTTTGGGGCACCGTTCTTTACACCTTGCTCGATAAAACCAAAGTCACTGATGAGTGTCAGAGAGGCTACAACCAAAATAAACAGTGTTACGCCAATGCCAATCGGTCCTGAACTGTGGAGGAACGGGACATCGTATCCCGAAAACAGTGTGAGAACAAACGATGTCAGATAGAGGAACATAATGCTCATGACCATCCCACCAAGCACTTTGTTGAACATGGGTGTAGGTCGGATGATTCGGGATGCAAACATCACGTACATCGTGGTCGTAATTCCAACGGTTCCAAAGGCTGCTTGGAGAACGATTCCGGGATAAATCGATTCCAACACAAGCGACATACCCCCAACCAACATGCCCTCAAAAATAGCGTACAGGCTCATCAATGCCACCGGGTTTTTTGGGCGGGTCATGAAGGTGATGATTGCAGTGATAAAGCCACATACTGAACCAATGACTGTGAGCAGTCCTGCATAGAGGTACATGTTTGAGCCAGCGTTTAAGCAGACAAGAGCACTCGCAAAAGCAGAAATGATCGTGAGTGTCAGCAGCAGCCCAATTTTTTGCATACTGCCCCGTATACTCATTGTTTCAACACCGGCAAGTTTTGCCATGAACCTGTTGTTCAAGACTGGATTGCTGCTACGATAACTGATGGCCATGCTTCTTGGTCCACTCGGTCCCGTTTGAATGTTATTCTACTTGTTGTGCTCAACGACCTGTTCTTGGTAGTATTCTGAGAGTTGGTCCATTGTCCACCCTTGGAGCAGGTATTCCCGAACCATGTCTTGATTCCATCCAGGGACCAAGGCCATCATTTCTGACGTGATTGTTGGCCCAGATGCGTCGAGGACAGGAGACTCCCACTCAGGAGCGTTCTCCTCTGGCATAATTTGAGCCATTGCAAACGATTCCGCCGTAATGCTATCCTTGACGTCTTCAGAGTCGTTTCGCTTGTTCTGGAGGATGACATAGGCTCCTCCTGAAAGAAGGAGTGCTCCAATCATTATGGCAAAGAAGAAGGTTTGGGCAGCGTCACCGGATGTGTTTTCTGCTTTGTCTTCAATCAATGCTGCTCGTTGAGTTGATGAACATCCATTCGAGTCAACAAAGGCTCCTTCTTCAGTGTCTGGACAGTCATCTTCCGCATTGAGTATACCATCATTATCAGTGTCCGTTGAGGTCACCGTTGAGTTGGAATTGTTATCTCCAGGGATCACGATGACGATGCCTCCGAGGTCACAGCCTAGGGCATCAGCATCATCTTCACCGTCTCCGTCAGCATCAGCCATCGTCAGTGCATCGTTGGGTGTGACATCGGTCATGCTGTCATCGAGTAACGATGCTTGAGCCCATGCAACTTCGATTCCGTCCGTGATACAATCCCCATCGGTGTCGGGATTGAGCGGATCTCCCCCATGGAGCAGTTCAGCTTCATTGGTGAGTCCGTCACCGTCTGCGTCGTACATGCCCTCGTCGTAAGATTGGCCCACAACGCTTCGTCGTGTACGATTAAGCCCGTACATTTCCTCCCAGGCATCGTTCATGCCGTCTTGGTCAGAATCAACTTCTGGGTCGAGACGCTCCCAGTCCTCATTCCATGACTGGATGTAAACCGACGCAACATCGTTGCTGCTGATGAGCAGGCCCATTTCTCTATTACGGACCAGTGCAGAGTCACCCCAATTGATTGAGGAGACAAGAACCGCTTCTTTGTCAATGATTGCTCCTTTGTTGTGTAATTTATTTACACCATCGCCTGCGCTCATAACGATTGCATTGGTATCGTATCCTTGGGTAGCATTCCAATCTTCGTTCATTTGGTCAACGACCTTTTGGATGTCTTCGTCGAGGTAGGCTCCATTGAAGATAATACGTATCTTCACATCCCGCTGAGCTGCATCTTCCAATGCAGTAACAATCGGGTTTTCGCCCCAGCCATAGGACCAATCCATGTCCAGATATTGGAGCGAAAGGAGAATCTCATCGTCAGCGCTGTTTAGCATTTCAACGAGTTCGTTGATGCAATTATCGGGGCAAACGAGCAGTGTTGATTCAGACGGCCCACTGATTGGCGTTGAAAGGTTTCCACTGATGGATGAGGATTGTGGCATGATCCAGCCCGATGGAGCATCCGCCATTGTAACGGGCGTAATGTGCGAACGGGCTATGGATTCATCAAAGGCAAGGTGGGAGCGAACAAGCACTGCCAAATCAGCATCGTCTACGATAACCCCCCAATCTCGGTTTCCACTCGAACCTGGTGCAGGGTGGGAAGAGGATTTCCAATTCCCTGAACCGATCCAAACGCTCTCGTTATCCTTCACCGCAACCTTACTGTGAATGTAGGCATAGGGTGTCTCACCCATGTCACCAAACCAATAGACGTCAACACCTGCACTGAGCATTGTTGTAGCCATTCCGCGATTTGCGTCAAGGTCATACTCAGGCCACCAATTGTCGCCATAATCTATGACTACGGTAACATCGACGCCGCGTTGTTGCGCAGCGATGAGGGCTTCCACGAGATGAACTTCTTGGAGTTGGTACATGTGAACCTCAAGTGAGTGTTCTGCACTTGTAATCCACGTGAGTAAATCAAGCAGTCCGTATTCGGGGCCGATAAGAGGCGTAATGTTTCCAGAGGTGGTCACGGTTGGGTCCATGCAGAAATTGCTCCCTCCAAGCCGGCTCCAACGGTGGTGCCAGTCGGCGACAACATCGGTGTCTGGGGCGTCTCCACAACCATCTCCTCTGAGATAGATCAAATTATCGAGGTTCGTAATGGGTTCTACAAGAGCAATTCCAGACCAACCGTCAACATCAACCGGTCCATTTCCGTAAACGACCGTATCGACTGCAGTTCCCGATGGGTCAAGCAATTGTATGGCTGCTCCTGAGTCGGTTAGGTAGAGGCTGCGATTCAGTACTTCATCAAGCTCTACCACGGTTCCGTCCTCGTAAAGTAAGATTGCCAATGCATCATTGGCGAGAATAATAGAACTGGAGGGTTGAATCATGAAATTGGTAAAGGACGCATCATAGGGGACTCCAGCGTTTGAAATAGACCGAAGCGTCCATCCATCCATTACTGCTAATTTGTCGCCTGAATTTGTAAACTCTAGGAATTCCATCGTACTGGAAACTGAAGATGAGGCATCAGGCATCAATCGGGTAATGAGAACATCGCCTGGTCCTGCAAGGTTTCCAGAATCCGGCTCTGCTGCGCCCGGCGTAGGCCAAAGTGTATGGACCCAAGGCTCAGTTGAGATCGGTCCTGCTTCAAGCGTTTGACAATCCGTTTCAATCGTCCAGTTTGCACTTTGCATTGTATCGCCGTCAGGATTGAGTAACACGGCGCTGTCTCCAAGTCCTGAAAGTACATCGTTATCCATCAAGAAGAGTCCACGTGCCCCGGCTTCCAGGACGGTTGACGAGGTTGTTGAATTGTTCATCCACATGGTGTTGAGGCGGATGAACCGACGCTCATCTTCAGGGGAACTGATCGACCATCGGCTGAGGTTAATGTCTACATTATCTG
>CAXAHZ010000097.1:0-6116 GCA_963968875.1 uncultured euryarchaeote | reverse complement strand
TCTCAATCCTTCGCCTACCCAATGGGAAGTCGTGATGTTGTTATCGATGGCCTTATTCTGCAAAACTATTCTGTTTTAAGAGGCATACGTTGGAACGAATACGGTTCAAACTCTTGGAGTACGGCATGTGAGGACGGTGGAGTTTTCAGAGCATTGAATCTTAATGTCCTTGACGATGATCCGGAATTGCTGTTCGATGAGTTGTACCGGTTAGCCGATGAGGAACGCACGCTGCTTCTGTATGGCCATTCGATTGGGGATGGCCCGGGAGACCTTGACCTCAATGACTTTCAAAACATAGTTGATATCATGGCTGAATCCAACGTTCCTTGGCTGAGGATGTCGGAACTTGGGAAGGCTTAATCACGCTTTTTGCAAGGCCGTTCGGAGATTGACCAGGGCGATGACGAGCACGGTACATGACATCCAAAGGGGCATCAATGGGACGGTCTCATAAGGCAAGTTGAACATGTCAAGAAGGGATTCGCCTCGGGAAAATGTCCCACCAATGGAGGCGGTAAGGAGAATAAGTCCTGAGGCAGCCATTCCACCAATACCTTGCAGTTCCCTTGAATAGGGTTGAGACCAGACACGTTCTCCGAACATACGCCTGGAGGCCAATACCCCAATGGCGAGCCCAAGAGATGCAGTGGAGAGCAGCATTTTGTTTACCAATAGCGGGTGGTCAATGTCCCCTTGAGGGCCTGATTGTATTCCGCTGAAGATGGCGAATGGCATGGCAATAAGACCAAAGAAAAGTGTTGTATGGGCCACGGTATCGATGGCCGTGATTCGAGATTGTAAGCCGAGAATATTGCGGCTTGCAAGAATTGCAATCAGGAACGATAACCCTGCCATGGCGAAAGCCCCCACGGTGAGTTCGGTCGAAACGACGTGGAAGGTGTTTGATGATACCATCAATATTCGCCTCCGGATGGGATCATCAGTTCGCCATAGTCTTCCTTGCTTTCCGGTCGGGTAAGTGTTTTCTGAAGTGCCATGAAACCAGCCATTAATGCGAAAAGCATGGCGAAAGATTGCATGTAGACCAACGTATTGTCAACCTCCCAAGCAGGCTCATCACTGCGTAACTGAAACCAAGGCGTTGTTTGTTCGGGCCCGTCACCGGCCATGATCGCTCTCCATTCGATAATCCCCGGCTGAATAGAGGCAGGAAGTTCAAACGACCACGTATTTTCAGCGTTCTTTGTTGCTTGTAACGTAACGATATCTTCCGAACTTGTTCGCCATTCAACGTTCAATCCAGTTACAAATTCAGTCGTCAATACCATCGTCGTCGGCTGTCCAATATCGCGTTGAATTTCGGGCTCAAATGAAGTTGATAATCGCGGTAGATTTTCAGGCACTTGTACAACTGACACGCTTAGAGGATTTGGACTGACTCCATAGAACGGGGCCTCGCTTCCATCTTCCGTACCGTGATGTACTGCTCCATACAGATTGTACTGCCCAACCGGGGGGGCTTTGAGTGTCCATGTGATCTCCACGGTGGGTCTACCACTTGGGACCATAATTTCGAGATAGTTGAACGCATTTCCCTCGCTGTTTGAAACGATACTCCAACCCGCATCAGCAGGCGTGTCTTGGGAGCCTGAAAGCCCACTGAGTAGGAACACTCCCAGCATACCCGATTCAGTGGTCTCAACCGATTCAATTCGTACTGTGACGCTGGTCAGTAATCCTTCATAGATGTCATCTGGAGCGGATAGTGTTATGATTGCGCTTGAACTTCTGTTCATGTCAGCGTCCCCATGGCAAGCACCTCCACATTGGGCATCAAATTCTCCAGCACCCACACCGTTTGGATTCGCCGAACCGATCCCTGGGGCAAGCAGAGAAATCGCGAGTACGAGTACCAACATTATTCGCTTCATCATCGGTCACCTCGTCGCAAAAATTGAGGTGCTGACACTGCGATGCTCACGAAGATGAATAAAATTCCAATCCAAGTTCCTGCGGTTTGGGACGCCTGTGGAGCTTCGATGATTGGAGCGTCAACAGGAACTGAACTGCTGCCTGATCCAGCGATGAGTATGCGCTCATCTACCACCGGTTGAATGTAATACACCGACAGTCCAGACAGTGGGGGTTCATCGTGAAATTCAGTGTTGTTAACGGTTGCAATTTGATTTCCATTTCTCCAGACATTAAACGGCACTTCGTCCCCATTCCAGTTCCATGAAAGGTCAACTTCTCCATCGTTCACAACCGCATCAATGTTGGTCACCTTAGGCCCGTTTTCTCCATTAACTTCCATGACGGTTTGATGCTCTGCTCCATATTCATCCCGCACTGTAAGGGTGACCTCAGCGTAACGGTCCAGTATGATGTCAAGCGTAGAGCCGGTAGACGCTCCTCCTTGCCAAGACCACATATATTCCACAACTTGGCCATCTAAATCCACGGAATCGGTGCCTGTAAAAGTGACGACCTCTCCGTTCCAGGTGTTGTTAGAAACCATGCGTATAACTGCTTGAGGGGAGATGTTTGGAATTGTCATTGACCCTTCAATCAGAGTGCTGTTGTCCGTGCCATCGTTTGCCACGACTTCAAGTCTCCAGATTTGCCCGGGTTCCATTCGGTCAGAGGAAAGTGTTCCTTGCCCGTCCATGTTCCCGTCTTTGAATCCATTTTTGTACCATGTTTTTGTTACGGTCGTTATGTCTTGGTCAATGTCTGTAACGGTGACGATTGGCGTCAAATCTTCAAGCGAAGTCACGTTGGTTGGCCACTGAATAACGGCCACCGGCGGGGCATTGAGTATCGTGACTTCCTCTGAGGTCACCGTAGTGGTTGTTTCACCATCAGAAAGGTTGAGATTCGCCGAAACAACATCTCCTTTGACGAAGAAGCTCCTGTTCAACCTGAATTGGTCTTGCCCTTGTATGACGGCACCGTTTCGAAGCCAAACAACCGTTACCTGCGGGTTGTCGTCGTCATCATCTGTGGCTTCAAACTGGATTTCAATATCGTGTTCAACGGTAGAAGAGAGTGTGATCATGCTGAGGTTGGTGGCGTTGGGGGCTGAATTTGCAACGATTGCTGGGGCAGAACTTTCCCAAGCAGACCAAGATGTCCCGTCAAACAAACGAACCTCACCGGTCCATGATTCTCCTTTCTCCGTCATGGATGACGGTAATGTGACGAGTTCGTCCGCTGGCGAGTAAAGAGCGCCGTCTCGTATCCAGCGCGTTGAGCGTTGCGTTATCGGGTCTCCATTAGCGTCGGCTTCATCCCACGACATTGTGATGGATTGAGTGGTTGAGGGGTTGGTGACGCTGAGTTGTACATTGGTTGCTACTGGGGGTGCATTTCCCGACGAGCCGACGTTTATCGAATCTGAAGTGATCCAAGCTGAGAATGCCTCGCCGTCGTAGGCTCGGGCCCGAACCTGCCATACGTCTCCGTCGCGTGTAGCCACCGAAGGAAGCGTAGTTTCATTGTTCAATTCGGAAACGACAACGCCGTCCAGTAGCCACTGATTTTCAAAGGTCATTGGGTCGCCATCGCCATCGCTTGATACGAGCGAATAGGTGATGTCGGAGGAATCGGCTGGGGATTGGTTGGAAGCGTCCAATTGGGTAATTGAAGGCGGTGTATTTTCAACCAGCGTCGTTGTTGAAGTCAATGCTTGTCCATAATCAATTCCATCTGAGGGCGTAACTTCTACCGTCCAAGATTGGTGTTTTGCGGTTTGCGAAAAGTCCACGGATGCACCCGTTAACGATGGCACCAAACTGCCGTTGAGTTTCCAAGCATAGGTCGTACCGCTTTCTTGGTCTCCATCCGGGTCATTGAAGGTGTAGGATGCAACCAAGTTATCCGCAGTGACGGGGGCTTGTGGTGAAATGGATAGTCCGGTAATGGACGGGGCTGTATTCGCTGTGGTTGCCTCAGGAATTGAATAACTCGCCGTACCTACGCCGTCACCTCCTGTGTTTTGTTGTCCATTTCCTCCGAGTACGGCAAGCGATAGCGTTGCCGTCCCTGATCCTGCGGAGGGGGCGGTCCAGTCAACACTCCAAGCGGTATTGGTCCAGGTTGAATGTGTCGTGGAGGTTCCTGCAGAGTTTACTTTCGTTCCCGAGGAAGGGTTTGAGAAGATTCCGTCAGAGGCAACCATGGAAAAACCTCCACTCGCATGGTTCGTTGAGATTCCAACAGAGAGCGAATAGGTGGTGCCGGGACTGTATTGGGCAGGCGTCCCAGTAAGGGTTGCTGTGAGCGTATTTGAGGAGGTATGGCAGCTGCACCCTGAAGAGGAATTGTACTTTCCAGTCTTGTATCCATCAACCGGTGCGAAGACTCCACTGGTCAACAAAAACACGAGGAGTATCGCAAACCCGTGTTTTCGCATAACCCTCAACGCCTCATGTGATTATTTCACTGTTCGTCTTCAAACACGCTATTCAATTGGCATTTTCCTCTGCTTCGGTATCGAACCGGTCTCCAAAAAGAAGGGCGAAGGAGATGGCAACGATCAGTGGGATTCCGATTACAAGGGCCCATATGCCGACGGTCAATCCTTTGATGTATTCGTCATCAAACATCTCACCGACCAAAATGATAACAATCACCAACACTATGCGAGAAATGGCTAAAATCGGGCGAATTGATTGCCATATCGCTTCAACTTCTTCTATTTCCTCGGGCCGGTCCAAGGCAGAGATCCGTTCTGCAATTGAAGGCCTCCCCATGCGATGCAGTTTTTGTGCTCAACAATAGAAGTTCTCCCCAATTTGGCGAGGTTGAACGTGTTTTTTTCTCGTGGATTGTGGCTCCGGGGCTTAGGCAGTGCGGACTCGGTCGTCAATTTGTGCGCCTTCACCCGCTCGTCCACCGGTTCGTCGGATTTCACGCCAGGCTTTGATGACGCCTTGCCCGTATGCCCACTGGGCGAGGAACACAAATAACGGTGCGAGAAATACGGTTCCAACCGATCGGTGCGGTGAGGTCCCTATGGCTGCTCCAAGCCAGGATATGGCAATGTAGAGGCACACCAATCCCAACGGTATGTGGAATGCAATACGAGAGAAGTCCCATGTTCCGTCCAATGAAAACCATAGATTGGCTTCAGCCCCGCCAGTAGCGGCTCCGAACATCATGGCGAGTATGGCTGTAACAACGATCGGAGGGAAGAATCCGATGGCGGTGTGCGACCAAGCAGATATTTCTGGCCAGCGTTTGTTGGCCACCATTCGCGTGTATCCGTAATTTCGCATCTGTTTCATGTACGGTTTGAACGGACGTCGGCGGCGATGCGGCATAACGTTGGAAGGGTCGATGAAGAGTTTGTGACCGGCGCGTTGAATCTTTGCATCCAATACAACATCTTCCGCCCCGATGCATCCTTCTTCAAAGAAACCGACTTCTCGTAGGTTGGCCATGCGGTGAGCGCAGTTCACTCCGGGGTTGTGGGTGATGGGGACGAGTTCGCCTTTTGGTTGGGCGCCGTAGCGGGTTCCAGCCGTCATGAACTTCGTACAGAAGGCGACGTCTGCACATTTTGCACCGAACGGGTCGTCGTCTGGAGCAAAGTTTGGGCCGCCGACTGCACCGACTTCTGGATTGTCAAACCAACGAATCAGTTTCTCAACCCAATCAAGGGGTGGGACGGTATCGTCGTCGGTAAAGAGAACCAAATCGTGGTCCATCTGATTCAAGGCAAAGTTGCATGCATCTGCTCGGTTGCGAGAAGGGTCTTCAATCCAAGTCGCACCGTGCTTTTCGCACACGTCCTTGGTATGGTCCTTTGATTTGGAGTCTGAAATGACGATTTCAAAGTGAGGATAGGTCTGTTTGCCCAAGCGTCCAAGAACGATATCAAGTTCGTCAGCGTTGTTGATGGTTGGAATCAGAACCGCTGTCTTGAACGGCGTTCCGTCTTCTTTGTTCAGCACCGGAACAAGCTTGTCTGCTTCGCCCATGGTTGAGCGAGTCGCCCGTCATTAAAGAAATCAAGGGCAGAACGAGCGTCCAACTTCACGCTTGGTCTGCTTCCGCAGGGATGTTATCGATGGTGTACATGACCACCCCCGCGCGGGTGTCCGTGATGGTTACGTCAATGGTGCAGGAAGCAGCGCAGACATCTTGTC
>CAXAHZ010000096.1:0-6159 GCA_963968875.1 uncultured euryarchaeote | reverse complement strand
GACCACGCCGACGCGAGGCGTTGCCAATGTGGTCCCCGCTCCCAGACTTGAACTGGGGACACCCTGATGTCTGCTGAGACGTTTGTTTTTACACAACTACAGTCAGGTGCTCTACCAACTGAGCTAAGCGAGGTATTCTGTCGCACTTGCCTCCAGTACTTAACCCTCATCAATGAAACGAGCGGTTTTCAACCTGCAAGAGCCACCGGAGGCAGAGCCTTTTCAAGGGTTGAGGAGTTTGTACAAAGCATGGATATCGGAACCGGGAATTTACCCTCAAAATCGCCATCTCTACCCTCGTCGGAAGGGTCGCGGTTATGTAGGGTAAGGAGAGGGTCGCCAATGGAGGAGTGAAAGGGATGGGACCTGAGCATGCTTCTAGCGGAACGATGGGTGGGGCGAACGGTAACGATACCGCATTTGCCAACATGATTCAAGGGTTGAAAGACGACGCAATTCATCGCGGCGCTACGACCCTTATGGACGAAGAAGTTGGCTCGTTCGGGGTACCAAATCCCCGTATTCTCATCGTTGGATGTGGCGGTTCTGGAAACAACACGCTCAACCGAATCACTCACCTTGGAGTAGAAGGCGCTGTTACCGTTGCCATCAACACCGACAAACAACACCTTGACCACACTCGCTCACTTCAGAAATTGCTCGTAGGCCGACACATCACTCGTGGATTGGGTGCAGGCGGCGACCCGTCAACTGGACGACGCTGTGCTGAAGCCGGCCGTGAAATGATCAAGCGAATCGTGACTGGAGCCGACCTCGTCTTCATCGCCTCGGGCCTTGGTGGCGGTTCTGGAACAGGAATCTGTCCCATCGTTGCTGAAGAAGCAAAAGCTGCAGGGGCACTCGTCGTTGGCATCGTCACTACGCCGTTCCACGTTGAGCGCCGCCAACGCATGGCCCGCGCTTTGGAGGGATTGGAATCCCTTCGCCGATGTGCGGATGCAGTGTTGGTTTTGGACAACAACCGACTGCTTCACTTCGTACCCAACTTGCCACTTGACGAAGCCTTCTCCATTATGGATCAGCTCGTTGCTGAAATCGTCAAGGGGATTGTAGAAACCATCACCCTTCCTTCACTCATCAACCTTGATTTCGCTGACATCCGTACCATCATGGCCAACGGCGGCGTAACGATGATGCTTTACGGCGAATCGGACCGAGGCCCGGAGGAAGTGGTCCATGAAGCACTGAATCATCCACTCTTGGACGTTGATATTTCAGGAGCAACCGGCGTACTCATTCACGTAACGGGTGGACCGTACATGACACTTGAGGCCGCCAATCAAGTGGTGGACTTGCTGACGGCAAAAGTCAGCGAGAACGCCAACGTCATTTGGGGCGCTCGACAAGATGCTGGATTTGGAGATACCATCAAGGTCATGGCCATCATTACGGGAGTGGGAGGAACCAACCTCAACGTCGCCCGAATGCAACCCGATGCACTGGGTGAAGCGTTGCGATTAACACGCCAACAGCAAGGCGACCGAGCCAACAATATGGATTTCCATCGCTTTGAATGACGTAATTTCTGAGCCAACCGACGGCGAGAAGGTTTCAAAAACAAGATGTTGTGTGCGTTTACCATGCGTGGTAAATCCGTGATTGCCCTTTTCTTGGTAGCAATGTTGCTCGTTCCTGTTCAAGCAGGCGATGTTAACGCTCAACAAACACAGGAAGAAGACCCGAAACAACCCAATTCCAACAACACGACGATGTACATGTATCACGATGGTTTTGCTGACGCATGGTCCCATTTTAGCGATAACGATACCGAGTCTGCTGCTGAAGGAGAACTACGTGAAGAGGACGACAACGGTCTAATCAACATCAACCTGCGATTCCGCATGAAGCCCGATTTGGACAAGCGCCTGCTCATGACCACAGACGGTGAATTCCGTGGTAACTTCAAAATTGATGTCGGTGGCGATTGGACCAACGGTGATAACAACGGACCGTGCAACAACGATTGCGAGAACCTCAACATCACCGTCTTCCGAGGCGCCAGCGAAGTCTACACGAACCAGTTTACCGGCATTCAACAAGGCGAGAATACCGTTCCCTTCACCTTCGCCGTCACTGAGGACCACATGGAATGGGACGGGCGAGACGACAGCCCCATCATTGAAGTGACAATGAAACTCAAAGGTGACCGACAAAATGGTGGACCAGGAGGGCTCTTACTAGAAGGAAACCCTGCGGCATTCGCCATCAAACTCGGTATGGACAGTCGCTTTGAAATGCCCATCAGCGAGGACAGTTGGAGCGAAGAATTCCAGGCCGGAGATGACATGATGATGGACGATGAAGACACACCAGGATTCACGCTCGTTACCGCTTCAGCCGCTCTGGGCATGGCGCTGTTCATGAACAAGGGTCGCGAAGAAGACGAAGAGTGATTCAGCGCATTGCTTGAATGGCTTCACGAATCGATTCACCGTTGAGTGCAACCGCTTGTTGCTCTCCCGATTGAAGGTTCTTGACCATCGCTTGATTGCTTTCCAAATCTCTTGGACCGATGACAACCGTGAATTGACATCCGATTGAATTGGCCCACTTCATGGCCTTGGGGATCTTACGTCCTCGCAGTTCAAGTTCAACTCGTTCTCCAGAATTGCGTAAATCAGCAACGATTGAGAATACATGGGACGGGTCAATTCCAAACGGAATCAAAGCGACCAAACCGTTGGGGTTCACTTCACCCGGTACGACTTCATCGCGCCCGCTCGCTTCTGCTTGTGCTTCAAGAGCCAAGAGAACTCGGTCAAAGCCAAGGCCAAAACCACAGCACGGGTCAAGGTCGGGCAGGCCAAAGAGATGCAGCAGTTTGTACGAACCGCCTCCGAGCACCTGGCCTTCTCCACCCAACTCGGGCACTTGAACTTCAAACACCATTCCAGTGTAATAATCCAGCCCACGAGCTACGGTCAGGTCAACGGCCAAGGATGGCGGGGTTGATGCGAGGCCCGCAACTGCATCAAGCGTGGTTTGCAGGTCGTCCAATGCTCCGAGAGACACACCTGCAAGCGACGAGAGAATGGCTCGCGCCGGTTCAAGCGTTTCAACGCCGCCTTCAAGTTCAGCTAATGCTCGTAGCGGTGCTGCATGTTCGGGGTCAATTCCATTGTTGGTAAACAGTTGAGCCAAACCCGTATCGTCGCCTTTGTCGAGAAAACGCATGGCACTGGCGACAGGCGGTTCACTTGCCCCTTCAGGAATTTCAGAAGACAATCCAAGACCCGTTAAGGCTCCTTTCAAAATACCGACATGGCCAATCCGAATTTCCCAGTTTTCTAAACCGCATGCATTCAACATGTTGATGGCAAGGGCGATGACTTCGGCCTCAGCCAATGGACCGGATTCACCGATCAGTTCTACACCGTACTGGAAGAATTCTCGGTAACGACCCTTTTTGGATTCTTCATAACGATAACACTGGCCGTAATACGAAAGGCGAAGCGGACGAGGAAGCATTTGCATGCCCTCTTCAGCGACCATGCGCATGACCGGTGCGGTGAGTTCTGGACGCAGCGTTAACGGACGCTCACTCTTATCCTCAAAGGCGTAGAGTTGGGATACAATACCGGGTCCAGACTTGGCCGTGAACAATTCCAATCGCTCAAAGACCGGCGTTTGGACCCGTGAAAATCCATGACGCTGGGCTGCATCTTCAAGCAAACGCTCCAAAGCAAGCCGGCGATTCATCACCGCTGGTGGGAAATCCCGAGTACCGCGTGGACGTTGTACCATTGTTCGTTGCGAGTCCCCGAGGCTTCATCACCCCTTCGCTTGAATCGCGTCTAAAAATGAGTTTCCTGATGTTCATTCGTTCGCCCATTGCGCACCCGTCCACGGGTCGTCCTCTGTTGAGGCAGACTGCGTTTCTTCTTCTTCGGATTCAAGAGAATCAACGAGCAAATCTTCTACCGAAGGTAAATCTGGGGCTTCGGGAACTTCAGGGACTTCAAGGTCGTCTTTTTCAGCAATCTCAGCAATCTTCTCGATGATCTCCCAATCCGGAGCTTCTGTCGGAGCAACGCCGGTATCTTGACGAACCTTGACCAATTCATCCACCGAGAGAACATCGTCATCGTTTACCTCATGTTCTCCAAGCCCTGTCTGAACGCTGGCTTCTTGCTGGGGATTGATGTCATGTTCCTCGGTTTGAAACGATGAAACATCCGTGGTTTTGGACGTTGTAACGCCAAGTGCACCCCAAGCATCGGCAACGTCCTCTTTGTCGGGCGCTACGCTCTTTGCCCGTTCTTTCGCTTTTTGTTGATCGTAGCGTGCCTTTGATTCAGAATCCATCCGTTCTGCTTCCATCTTGGCTTCGACTTGCCGCCACGTTTTCTTTTCAGCCTTCAAGCGCTGCTTCTCTTCCTCACGTTCAATCATAAGGGGCGTTGGTCGGTCGTAACGTTGCCAAAAGAAGTAACTCACTCCAATAAAGAGGAGCGAAACTGCAAGGCCGATGGTGAGTGTCTCCCACAATTCGGCCATAATACAACGCCCTTAACCCGTAATTTCAGCCTCAAGGATGCCTTCCTTTGCAGCCAGATGCTCAAACCCTGGGACGACATCTCCCAAAGCGACAACGAGTTCGTCGTCGCCACCGGGCAAGGACGAAATGTCAACATCTGCGCCTTCTGGGATGTTACGGAACAACGGTCGAGCGATGAGAAATTTGTTGAGGAACATGAAGGTCACAGCAACAACACCCCAGAACAACAGAATGATGCTCAACCCTTTCGGATTTGATGGGTCCCACACGTTTTCTGTGTTGGCAATCATGTCCGTGAAGTACGAACCCATGAGGACAACGAACAAAAACGGGAAGGCGAGGTAAATCATGATGTCCCACCAACGCCCAACTTCCAAATCGTTGTCTCCTGTGTTGATGAAATCATCACGGAATGCTGAGACACCGAACCCCATGTATCCTGCAAGGCCCGGAGGAGCTGTGCCTTCATCCACTTCCTTGCGCCACTTGATGTAGCCATACTTCCAGATGGAGAAGGCGATAAACAATCCAGAGAACATGAGTCCGTATCCCCAAATGTGGTCTTGAACTTCCAAGAATTCGGGGAATGCGACCCCTGCGCCATCGAGTTTTATCCACATCACAGCGGACGGTAGGCCGAACAAAAAGATGGCAATACCGGTGATGAGAACCGAGCGCTCTCGGTCGTAGCCGTGGTCAACGAAGTTACGCACACACAATTCAACCGTAGAGATCATTGAAGTGATCGCTGCAAACGAAAGTGCGAGGAAAAAGCCCGCCATCATGAACAGGGGTCCGATGGCCCCACCCGGGGCTTGGGCAAAGACTTCCGGTAAAGCAAGGAACGTGATAGCGGAGGAACCGCCCGTTACGGTTGCCAACGGGTCAGGATTAACTGCAAAGATGGCGGATAGGACTGCGAGACCAGCGATGATTGAGATGCTGTTGTTTGCAAGACCCATGGTGAAGGCGTTGAGAACGGTGTCCTCGTCCTTACGCATGTAAACTGCGTACGTGATGCACATTCCCATTCCCGCAGAACACGACCATGCCGATTGAGAAAGCCCGTTAATCCATACTTCCGGCTCAAATAACATGTCAAAGTCCACAGTGAACATGAACATAGCTCCATCCAGTGAACCGTCGGAGGCGTCCATCCAAAGCGAAAGGAACAGGGTAAGGAACAGCAAAGCAAAGAGTGAAATCATCAGATAAAAGTTGACTTTCTCAATGGCTTTTGCACCTTTCCAAATGGCACCAAGTACCAAAACAACGACAATAAATTGGTAGAAAATAACTTGGCCGGGAGATTGAAGGAAGGCATTCCATACTTCTGTTGTATCCACTTTTTCTCCAGTGAGTGCGCCGCTGATTCCCAGTTGGAAATACTTCAACGTCCATCCTGAAACAACAGCGTAATAGAAACCAATAGCGGTGGAAATCCAAGCGGTCCACAGACCCATCCAAGCGAACCTACGTCCTGCGAAGATACGGAAGGTACCGATTGTTCCAGTTCGGCTTCGCTTACCCATAGCGTATTCTGCAATCACGAGTGGAATCGACCATACAAACAAGAAAATGAGCCAAGGAACGAGGAAGGTTCCTCCGCCGTTGGCTCCAACCATTCGCGGAAAACGCCA
>CAXAHZ010000095.1:0-6182 GCA_963968875.1 uncultured euryarchaeote | reverse complement strand
ATGGCAGTTCAGGCAGCTATGGATTCTGGAATGAATCTGGCGGTCTTGGACGGGCGGGATATTGGTCTTCTAGATGATGCTCTTGAAGGCAAGCCTTTCGTAGGGACGACCATTACGGCATAAGGTGAGCATATGGTGAATGCACAGAAAGTTAAGGACATGGTCGCAAAAAAGTCGAGCCAGTTTGTTAGTTCAGTTTCTGGTAATAAAATCCAGCCACACAAGCATTGCCGTATCTGTTTTCAACCGATCCCGCTTTCAGCAGAACCAAGGGTCTGTAAAGAGCAAGAATGCATTGATAAAAACACACAAGATGAAAAAAACCAACGCACGGTTAGGACACTGATGTTCGTCTTTTTCGGGTTGTTTGCACTGCCCTATTTGATTTCACTCGCACTAAGGATTTTGTAATCAATCCAATCCGAATTCACGGACCAGCAAATGTCTCAGGAATCCTCGGGCACTTTGCAATACGACGCCGGTTGCCATCAATGCGAGTCCAAGTACGCCGATCCATATTGCAGATATGCCGTCCCCGATAACGCTGTCAAGTTGAGTTGTAAATCCTTGAGCGGTTTGCATTCCCATGGCAGCACCGGTTGCCAACAGTCCAAATCCAGGAAGTCCCAATACCAAAAGTGGTTTCTTTTGAGATAGAGAGAGCATTGCCCAAGTCAGCACCGTGAAGCCGTGGGATACAGCGGTAAAGTTGGAACCCTTTGGTACATCGTAACGTATGACGGTTGGAATTTCAAGGACTTTGAGTTGCTTTTCACGAGCATCCTCCAACATCTCAAGTGACAATTCCATGCCTTCTGAATCAAAGCGCAGTCGTTCAAGAGCCATTCGTGAAAACGCTCGGAATCCAGATTGAGTGTCCTTAATGTCGAGGTCGCTTGAGAGATTTGACGCTGCGGTTATGACCTTGATTCCAAGGCGTCGGTATGCGGGCATATCGGTCCCACCGCCGCCATCAATGAATCGTGAACCGATGGTGAAGTCTGCTTCGCCGTTGAGAATTGGCTCCAGCATATTCGGTATGTCATGGGTCTCATGTTGGCCGTCAGAGTCCAACAATACCAATGCATCAGCTTCCATTTCCAGTGCTTTCATGAACAATGTTTTCAGGGCGCCACCGTAACCGCGATTGATTCTGTGGCGGACAACGGTTGCGCCGCATGCTTCTGCAATTCGAGCACTTGCATCGGAGGATCCATCATCGATACAAATGACTTCATCAACATGGCGTAACGACCGAATGACGACGGACCCGATGGTCTCTTCCTCGTTGTACATGGGCATGCCCGCAACGACGAATGGCCTCTTAGAGGACTCCCGTGATGTGATGGTTGTCACAGTTAAAACCGGTTTCCCCCTTCTATATAGGTGTGTTCGTTTTTTAGATTAATCTTGCAGCAAAATACGGGAAGGCCCCATGGTTGGCCGAAGACAACCAAGGGGCGCTGACTTCATCTTGACAGATGGAGTAAATCTGAGTGAAGTGGATGCTCGCAATCAGTCTTGGAGTTGTGCAATGGTCGTCACCGCACGATCACCTTCCAGCACCTTTGTTAGGGCTGAAATTGAAATGACCAATGGGACGTAAGCTTGTCCATCACTTGTCATGTAGGTGTCGCAATCTGCAAATGCTGCAGTATTAACTGACACTTTGAGGGCACCTCCAGCATTGCTACGTCTAACATAACCAACAAGGATGTTTGAATCCTCAGATTCTTTTTCGTTCAGTTTCGTATTTTTCTTCATGTATTCACCTCCCCCAAGACTCGCACTCAGGGCGATATGGCTGTTTGTTAACGCTTATCAAAGACATGATGACTTCCCTTCACCGTTACACCCATCCCCTTATACGGATGCCTCCTGTGCTTTGACTATGCGAGCCTTGGTAACTGGAGGTGCCGGATTTATCGGTTCACATCTGATTGACCGTTTGGTTGGTCGGGGCGACCAAGTCGTTGTTCTTGACAATCTCTCGAGCGGTCAAATGTCCTTCATTTCGCATCATCTTGAAACAGGTTCTGTTACACTTGTTGAAGGTGACCTTACCGATTTGGATGATGTGAAAAAGGCCATGGCAATGGACATTGAATGTGTCTTCCATCTTGCAGCGAATCCAGACATCCGTCTTGGAACCCGAGTGACGGATACCGATCTTCAACAAGGCACCGTCGCAACATACAATGTCGTTGAAGCGATGCGTATGAACGATGTCAAGAAGATAGCATTTGCCTCAAGCTCGGTGGTCTATGGTGAAAATGCACCACTTCCCACTCCCGAAAATCACGGACCGTGCATGCCAATTTCACTCTACGGAGCAAGCAAGCAAGCCGGAGAAGGGCTCATCAGCAGTTGGGTTGGTACCTTTGGACTTCAGGCCTGGATATTCCGCTTTGCTAACATCATAGGGGCGCGTGGCACCCATGGAGTGATTTTTGATTTCATTCACAAACTGAAAGCCGATTCTTCACGTCTTGAGGTGCTCGGAAACGGTCTTCAGGAGAAATCATACATGGAAGTTGGAGATTGTGTGGACGGTATTCTTCATGTCATGAACCATTCCAATGAACCCTTAAATCTCTACAATCTTGGTAGCCACGACACTGCATCAGTGCGTCGTATTGCAGAGATTGTTGTTGAAGTCACAGGTTGTCAAGATGCAAGTATCGAGTACACAGGTGGTGACCGTGGTTGGGCAGGAGACGTTCCACGCGCCAGACTTGGCATTGACAAAATGTTAGAAAGTGGCTTTGATGTCCGAATGAATAGCGAAGAGTCCATTCGCCACACAGCGAGTGTTTTACTTGATGAGATAGGGATGGGGGATTGAACATGAAATACGATGAAGAAGCCGATGTTAGAACAGATACTGCGATTAAGATCATGGCTCTATTCTTCGCCTCAATCATGTTCCTAGCCTTTACGACCGACCCTATCGCCAGCGGAACCAAAGAGGGTCAACGAGCCCCTGCGCTGGAAGGCATGGGTTACAATGGAACTTCATGGACGTCGTTCAATATGGACGACTGGTTGGTTGACAACTGGTCTGAGGCAGATACCACTGCAGAATGGCTTGTTGTCGAATTTATGGATACTGACTGTGGCTACTGTTGGGATGCTGCGTCTGATATGGGTCAATATGCTGATTACTTTTCCAAGACAGGAGCGGAGAATTGGGACGGCCCAGTCATTAACTTCGTAGCAAATGTTGCGGAACTTAACATACAAGGCCACGAAAGCAGTCGAGCTGAGATTGAAGCATTTAGGGATAAGACCGGTAATGAAAATTGTGCAAAGGGCGACTGTACCAACCGACCAGGAAACCCTCACTCCTTCACATATATCGATGACTTAGGTTTGGATAATATGGATTCATGGAAGGTTGGAGGCACCCCCACATATTACTTGCTTCAGCCCGATGGTATCGTTGCTTGGGTTTCTTCTGAAAACCAAAACGAACAACTGTCGGACGCTATTTTCCGTTTGGTAGGTGATGAATGAATGGATGCTAATCTCGTCTTGATGATTTACATCTTGCCATTGCTTTTTGGCACCCTCCTTATTACCCCGTTTTTCCCAACCTTGGGCGATGCACTCGGGGGCCGTTGGCCAAAATATCTCATCCCGCGCAGGCAACGGCTGCTGGGTCTGAATCTCGTTCTACTGGTTGGGTTTGCGATTTCCGTCCATACTCTTTGGATCAGCAATAAAATTAGCGAAGGAGGGGCTGTCTGCTCAAGTTCTACGGTATTTTCTTGCGATGATGTACTCGGTAATGCTGCATACAACACAGACCCTGTGTTCGGACTTTCATGGGGCATGATTGGAATGGTCGCATTTGGGATTCTTTTGTTCCTAGCGAATTCAATTTCCAAAGAGCCTGATGCTCTATGGGCTGAACGGTTTGCAAGATATGGCTTGTACCTCACGGTGATTGGATTGCCCGTGATTGCCTTGCTTATTTCATATGAGGTCGCTATGGGGAAGATTTGCCAATACTGTACCACTGCACACGTTGCAAACGTCATTGCCTTGTTTGGCTTTTGGACCATTGGCCGCATGCATGAGCGCGGTGAATGGAACGATGAGGAAGCCGAAGCGACCACAAATTAAGGTAAACTGGGTTGAACCTTTATGAAATCAGATTCCGTATTTTGGTTGTTGGTTACCGTAGGTGCTTTGGTCGCAATGGGTGCTCTTCTCGGTTATAGCGACGGAACCAGTGAAGTGTTCTCAACAGCAGATGAGATTCACCCGCTTGCTGAAGACTGTCTTGGTGGTCACAGTGATTATGTTGACCATTATCATGCTGAATTGATTATTTCAGTCAACAATGAATTCGTAGAAATTCCTGGAGATGTGGGACTCAACGATGGAGACTGTACGATGCGGCAACTCCACACCCACAGCACCAATGGTGTGATTCACATAGAGTTGAAAGAGCAAGGAGTTGAAGCTCCCTTAGAGGCATTTTTTGATGTTTGGGGTAAGCACTTTGATGAAACAGGGTTTGATGATTATCGGGTCGATGCAGACCACGAATTTTTGATGTTCGTAACCACGCAGGACGAAAACGGTAATGAGAATCGGAACCAAGTAACAACGTTTGAGGATCACGTTCTAGAGGACAATCAGAAGATTGAACTCGTATACCGTGAAACCGCATAATCAGGGCGTGTATTCTTCAGTAAAGTGGTATGCGTTGGGTTCTGGATCAATCACTTCCATTCGCAATACGGTAACTTCGATTTCAGTTGCCTCCATGTATGTCGTTCTTAATTCATGCATCAACTGTCGCTGAACATCTTCCATTTCTTCTCCGTAAAGTACGGTCAGATGGTGCGATGAACGTTCACCAACCTTTGCAGTGTATTCGATAACCCACTCTTTGAGGGGCTTCTCTTCTTCCCATGTGATGTCCTCCCATGTTTTTGTCATGTTATTACATTGTCCCGGGAGTTTATCAAACCTCGCTTTAAATGGCCAAGCAATTACCGGAAAGCGGGGATTATTTCCCCTTTTAGGAAAAAAAACGACATCATTATCGATGTGATGTTACTTTTTACGATAGATTGCGACCAAACTTAGGGTGCAGCAAACTCCGATTAGGAACCAGCTGGATGATGACGATGATTCAACGGTGATGGAGCGATGGGCCATCTCGACGGCTCCCAATGACATTGGGTCTGAGCCGTTTTCGATCGCTTCATTGGTTGGCTCATGAACAAGAATGACACTCCATGATTCATAGTCTGGAAATTCAATCCAAAAATCGGTATCGCAGGAAGTTTCTGAACTTGCGTTCAATAACCCGATGTTTGCAGTTATTGTTCCTTCGTTAAGGTCACATTGTGCAGTGCCAAGGAGAACCCTATCCCGAGTTGGACCTCCAACGTTGATTCCAAAATCCGGAACAATCATCTCGTGTTGAATCACCATGAACGTCAGTTGTGTTCCATTTTTTTCATAGATATCGGCATTGACCAAAGATGCCTTGTATCCACGTTCCGTTTTTTCTACTTGGAATGACATTGAAGTGACATTTTGTCGAGCAAGTTCTGTGTTGAGGATATCCCGCTGCACATCACTCCAAGCTTCGTAACCCACGCGTGGCTCTCCTCCTTCGACGACAAATGTTGGCGTGGATGCGACCGTAGGGTTGACGAGTTTCATACGCTCTATCCGGTGCTTGGCTGCTTCGGGCTGGATGGCATCATCACCATCGGTGGGATGCAGTGCAACAAGTGCGATGCGGGAGCCGTGGCTGTCCGCAACCGATTCAAGTTCAGGGTCAACTTCTGAACAAATAGAACACCAGGTTGCAGTGTATTCCTCAACCAACAGCGTTCTACCACCCTCTCCTGTGGACACAGGATCATCAAACGACTGTTGCATCGGTACGACAAGGGCTCCAACTGGCTGGCTAAGTAGCGTTGCTAGCAAATAGAGCAACAGTCCGGCAAAGGTTTGATTCCTGATTGAAATTGACTTCATCCCACTGCCTCCTGTTACTGGCGAAGATGCCTTCTGCCTTGATTGCTTGGATTTAGGCTGCAATGAGAAAAGGATTCATGAGGGCATCGTGTTCACCACGGTACAGAGGGACTGAAATTGGCAGACCACTGGATTGAAAATCACAAGCGTGATTCTTGGCGTAAACAAGCCAA
>CAXAHZ010000094.1:0-6212 GCA_963968875.1 uncultured euryarchaeote | reverse complement strand
TACGGTCTTCAATTGCCTAACCCTGCCGAGGCAGATAAAGCTCTAGAGGCTTCTAAATGGCATGAATTCGGCTCTATTTCCCTACAAGTTCTTCATACTCCGGGCCATACTCTAGGAGGATGCTGTCTCCTCATTAAAGTGGAAGATGCTCCTGACCATGTTTTTGTTGGGGACACACTTTTTGCAGGTTCGGTTGGAAGAACGGATATTCCTCACTCAGGTGGTGACTTTGAATTGCTGGCATCATCTATACATACGCAATTGTGGCCACTTGAACTTGATACTGTTGTCCATCCGGGCCACGGTCCACTAACAACAATCGGCCACGAAAGGGCTTCCAATCCGTTTGTTGGAGATGCCGCCGGAGGCGGAATCTATGGCTTTGGAAAATACGCCTGATCATTCCATCATGGACTGAAGTTTACTGTGCAGGACAGGAAGTGCTTCTTCCCAAGTAGCGACAATTCCGTAATCTGCGTGCTTGAAAATTGGAGCATCCGCATCTTTGTTTATGGCGACAATGTAGCGGGATGAACGCATTCCCGCCAAATGTTGTATTGCCCCTGATATTCCAACTGCGATGTAGAGGTTTGGATTGACGGTTTTACCGGTTTGACCTACTTGCATTGAGTGAGGGATGTCTTCCCAAGTATCAACTGCGGCTCGGGATGCGCCAACTGCTGCACCGATTGTATCGGCAACAGCTTCGAGGTGACTGAAGTTTTCAGGGGTACCCATTCCGCGACCACCGGAAATAATGATGTTCGCTTCCGCAACGTCAAGGCGCTTGGATGCTCGTTCCATGAATTCCTGTACGGATGTTGCTATGTTTCCTGTTGTGTCTATGACTGAAACACTGTTCTGTCCACCTTCTTGAACAGGCGAGAATATGTTTGAGCGTACTGAAACGACGCTTGCACCACTCAAAGAAACGGTCTGCATTGCTTTTCCAGAATAGACTGGAGAGGTTACTTGATTCCCGTTAATCTTCACAACGTCTTGGACGACGGGTAAATTTCTACGGCCTGCTACACGGGCAGCCAGGTCCTTTGATTGCGGAGATGTCCCTGTGATGATCGTTCCCTGGGGCATGACTGCATCAAGTGCTGAAGCCCATCCGGATGCATCGTAGTTCTCAAATACACTGGATTTAGCTGCGATGATGTTTGAAATACCGTTCCATGATGCTGCTCCGTCAGCCGCTGATGCATCTGTACACGGTACAATCAGCGTAGGTTCACTTCCAAGTGCACCCGCTGCTGCGACAAGTTCTGCCGTGCTCGGGTGGATGGTGTTTTTGTTCATTTCTGCAATTACAATTGTTTCGCTCATGGTATCACTTCACAGTAGGTTTGCCTCATCTCTCAACAGTTGAGCCACTTCAGCCGCAGCATCTCCACCTTGGTAGGATTTGCCTGCAGGCTTTGCGGGAGGGAGGGACTGGTTGACGACAGTAACGCTCGATGCCGGTGCTTCAAGGGGATGAACATCAACGGTCGCTTTCTTTGCTTGCATGATTCCTTTGATGTTTGCCTTGCGTACTTTGAGGCTACCTTTGTCGCACGAGATCACAGCAGGTAGGGGAACGCTAAGTTTGACGTTGCCTCCATGGCTTGGAGACATTACCGTAACTCCGCCTTCAAATGCAGCAGAGGTGACGTTGGATGCCGAGGCCCAACCGAGGCGTGCAGCAACTCCGGGTCCGGTTGAACCCGCACCGGTATCTGCCGCTGATTTACCGCAGTATACCACTTCGGCCCCTAAATTCATTATCGCTTGCTTTAATACGGTTTGGAGGGCATTTGTGTCCATGGATGAGGATGTTTCCACTCGGACAATGTTATCTGCTCCCATTGCTTTTGCGTCTTTCAGGATTTTTTCTGCTCCCGGCCCACCGACCGTAAGAGCAGTAACCTCTCCTCCAGCAGCTTCTTTATGCTGCAATGCAGTTTCAAGAGCGAATTCATCGTACGGGCTCATGACCATCTTTACCGCGGACAAATCGACAGATTCTCCACTGATTGAGATTTTTGCATTTGTGTCTGGGACTTGCTTTACAAGGACGATGATATTGGGCATAAGGGTCATTCCTCCACTACGGATGGATGAACCACTGGCATCCAATTGATGAACCTTGTCACCGGTTCAACTGGGGTTTTTGAGGGAGTCCTAATAAAGAGAAAATCCGCAAGAAGCATCAAGATTATGAACCCTCTACAAAGAGAACAAAATCCATGGCATCAAGTGATCCAATTGACCTCCGGGAAAAAGACCAACACGTTCTCGCAGCATGGCGATTGATGTTTGAAAAAGAATACCTAGCTGAAATCACGGATCTTAAGGGTATGGAAATGAGTGTCTTCGGATTTGAAATCCAGCACGAGGTACTCGCCAGAGATAACTTCCTCAAGACAGAATTCCACCTTGACCCTGCCCGAATGTTATCGGTCGGGAATAAAGTATTGAAAGAGCAATTTGACCAAAACGGAGTTCTTGCAAGACCCGTTGTACGAGTTGTAAATTTGAGCGATAACTACCATCGCACAATCGAAGAATTACGCATGCGAGATCGGGACAAATTGCTCACCGTTGATGTAAAAATGGTTCACGCATTCCATCCTTATGGTTGGTTAAAGACCGCCGTATACCAGTGCAAAGACTGCGATAAAGTCACAGATGTTCCACAGCGCAGAGCCCGCGAGCGAGAGAGTCCAAGAGTCTGTCGTGCTTGTTTAGAGAAATCCTTTGAAGGCATTGAAACCTTAGATCTGCCACTAACTAATTTTCACCCTCGGCCGAATTTTCGAATGTTGGCCGATGAGTCGTATTATGAAGACGTACAAGATGTTTCAATGCATCAAATAACGTACAATAACGACCATCATCTCATCCATTGCAATTCAAACTTTGAGTTAATTGGGACCCTTTCAGATGACCTGGTTGGAGAGGTTGAACCTTCTACTTTCATGAGAGTGAATGGTATTTTGAGGGTTCAGCCGATTCCAACACGAACGTTTGCCAAGGACACCCGTCGTTTACTCTCAATTGATGTGATCAGTATTGAGCCTTTACCGATTAAAGATGGTAAGTAAGCAACCCTCTACATAAGGGCAGTCACTGCATCCAATGCCTCTGGATGTTCAGTAAAATGGGCTTCCACCGTTTCCAGTCCCTTTGCGAGTCCATCAGCGACTCCAAATTTAGCGTCCAATGGATGGATTCTCCCGTCCATCACGGCCTCTTTGAAGGATTCAATGCTGGTCCACTTAGATGGTTCACCAAATTTAGGATTTGGAGTGACGTTAATTTCACCAAACTCGGGTAAAACAATGAATTCAGCCAACTCATAAACGGCAGAGAGTGGGTCTTCAGGGTCAAGATAAGCGTGTTTTGACATCTTCTTACGAATCTTCTTCTTCGTATCGTGCAGAAGCAAGGAACCATTGGGGTCTGATTTTGACATTTTGTGGTCAAAGGATTCCATACGGCTTCCTGCGGCTTGAAGCGATGAAACAATTGGAGTGTGGAGGCAAGTAGCCTTCTCCCATCCATATTTGGTGGCAACATCTCTCATGAACATATGCGCTTTACGTTGGTCCATTCCACCGATGGCAACATCAATATTCATTTCAAAAATATCCGCTGCCTGCATAGCAGGATAGTAAAACTTAGACAAATCGTGGTCCGAAGAAGCTTCATCCCGGCCCATAATCGTGAATGTTTTTCGGACCATGGCTAGTGTCGCTCCTTTGGAACAACGCAGTACTCTTGCCCAATAGTCGCTTGATTCCATGACTTCACTGGCCCATTTGAATTGCAGTTCGCCCGGACCCTTGCCCTCTGGAGGGTTACCCAAAAGCGCTCTGAAGGTTTCTTCCATGTAACGTGCAGTTGTTTGAATCGCTTCCATGTCCCCGCCAAACTTGTCGTTTACCCATGCGTGCCAATCTGCAAGAAATACCATCACATTTGCCTTTGCTTCTAGCATTCTGCGTAATTGAAGGGAAAGAACTTTCCAACCAATATGCGCTTTTCCGCTCGGCTCAAAACCAACGTAACACTGAATGACCTCGTCTCCGGAGCGTGAAGTATTCTCCTTTAAGCACTTGACCAAGTGCTCCAAACCGATGACCTCGTCAACATTTCCAATCATCAATTCCAAACGGTTGCGGTTCTCTGCAGAGAGTTCGTTAATTGCAGGAATCCGTTCGATATATGCATCGAATGGATCTTGATTTCCCATGCAATCACCTCAAAAAAGGTCGTTTAATTTCTTGACCTGGCCTTCTGACGGAGGTGTTCCAGCATCGACCATGCCCTGCAATTTTTCAATAAGTTCGTCGGCCTTTGATTTGGTTTCAGCAGAGACGTCCATGAGTTCCATGGCTTTGTAAGCCATTTTTATTGCCGATTTGGCTTTCGAAAACTTCTTCGCTTCTTCTTTCGCTTTGTCTCCTCGTTGCTTTGCGCTATAACCGGTGGCGTCGTCTAAAAAGCCGGACCAACGACGACGGGACTCCATTGCCATTTCACGGCCATTTTCGGAGTCCAGAAATTCACCAAGCTCTACTCCCTTGAGTTGCTGTACGTCAACCGCAAGTTTACCTGTTGAGTCAAATGATCCTTGAACCATGACGAGAAGTCCGAACGAACCCGTAAATACGCCTTCTGAGTCCACGTTGATGTTCTCAAAATATTCAGTTGCAAGCTTTGCTAAACCTGCATTTCCGCCCATCGTCTTTTGCACGCCTCTCTTTACAGCAAATCGCTCCATGAACCCCCGACGCGCCCTTTTGACATAAGGCTCACCGTTCAAGTTGTTGGAATTGACGAATAGTTGACACCTTCTAGGTAGGAGAGATTTTGATACAGTGGCCTTTGCATTGAACCATGGGCGTTCGTAAGTTTGCAGTTTTTGTGCTATTTTTGTTCACTGTTCCAATGCTTGCATCGGCTGAATCAGTAACTAAGATTGAACTTTCTAATGCCGGTGTGCTCAACGAAACCGACCTTGGGTTGAAAGTCGGTGAGATTTCGCCAGATGGCACTTCAGTGCTCGTTGCCGGTAGCGATGGTTATGCTAGGGTCCTCTCCGCAACCGAAGCAGATGACCGTTCAAAAGACATTGAGTTGTTGACCGGAAAAACATCTACAGTACATGACGTAGATTGGCACCCACGAGGCATGACTGCAATCATGGTTGGAGATGAAGGCTTGGCGCTGAGGTACGATACATATGACCACGGCGTAACCCGAGTTAACGGATCGTTTTCTGTTTTGGGATATGACCTCAGATCAATCGATTGGAGACCAAGTGGTGATTTTGCTTATGTGGGGGCTGAAGACGGTTCAATTTGGAAGTTTGCTGAGCATACAGGGTTTGAACCAATCAATTCCTCAGGTACAAGTGGGATTACTGACATAACGTGCCATCTAAACTACAACATTTGTTTCCTAACGAGTCTTGAAGACGGCATCGCCGTCATCGACCAAGACCACAAATTGACCTGGATGTCAGGGACCTCATCGGAGACCTGGGTTGCTGTTGAGTGCACAGAAGACACACTCAATGAGTGCGTCGCTTTTGGTAGTGGGCTTCGCAGCAAAACAATACGGATCAATACCATTGAAGCGAGCAATTCTTACGGGGAACAGACGATGATGTTTGACCTGTTGTCCGGCGAACAAACGGATGCAACAACTGCTCACGATGGGACAAGTTTGATTCATATCGCACCGTTCTCTCTCGTACGATATTATCCCCAGTCAAGTGAGGCATTCACAGTGCTGTTAGCCGAAGATGCTGCAGAATGGGATTCAGTCATCTCAGGTAGGGCGCTGACTGTTGTCTGGGAGACGAATTTGAACGAGGGATTTATTGTAACGGAGTTCGGTAACGTAGTAGCCTTCTCACCTTTGCTCGAGGAAGCCGACTCCGCAATCTTGACCATGCTCGTACTTGGTGCAGTTGCTGTGTCGGTTCCAGGAGTGATACTCGGTTTGATTTACATGAACAGTACGTGGATGCAACGGAAGTATAAAGAGTGGCGATTTAGAAAGAAATGAATTCAAGAATTTCTTACGGCTCAAGCGTTATGTTGATGAAGCACGCGCGTAGCCATCGGACTGAGGGAGACTGCCATGGAGCCGTTTGAAGGATTGGATTTCTACGATATTGAAAGCCTACTGACCGAAGAAGAGATCATGATTCG
>CAXAHZ010000093.1:0-6247 GCA_963968875.1 uncultured euryarchaeote | reverse complement strand
GGATACGGAAATAATTCCTATAATCCGTTAACCGACTTAGAAGACGGTGAGATGCTTGCAGCTTGCCCCTCCTGTCTCGCAGTTCTTGCGATACGCCCCCTCATGTTGGGCAACAACGACCGATGCCCTCATTGCTCAAGCCTGTTGGTTAACGAAAGCCTCTACAATAAGTACAGAGAAGAGGAATGATAATCTCTCATTTTCCGTACAATTGAGGAAAGGAGGCTTCTTGAAGGGAAGCGTCAACGCAGGGGCAACGGAGGAGACAGCATGACAACAACGAGCGAACGCCTTCAGCAACTTTTGGATGGGGAACTTGACCCTGCTGAAATTGCCGATGACCCGACGCTTGTTAGCCTTGCAGACCGAATATATGGCATCAAAATCGCCCCTGTTCAACCAGTAAAGGCGAGGGATTTCGTCGCAGGTTCTCCTTCAGGAGGGGTCACAGAAGTTGCCCCCCCGACTCACATGATGGTTGAAGTCATCGAGCAAGAAGCTCCTGCACTACAAATTCCGGCTCCTCTTCCCGATTTACCAACTGAGCCAAAAACTGCCAAGCCACGACGACCTTTGCTCCCTCTTTCCTTATTGGGTGTCAGTCTGCTCAATCTCGTTGGTGTGTTCGGTTACCTCTTGGGCAGTCTCTGTGATCCTAACGACCTTTGTCCAAGTGATGGTTATACTCGTATTAACTGGGCTTCAGTCCACCAAATTACAAATGGGAACGGTTGGAGTTTGACCGTTCTTGAGGGTAGCTTTGGCATTCCTGATTTGGTTGCAGTCATCGGTTCTATCGTTCTTGTTGTCTTCTTTAGCGGCAGGAAGTGAACGAGTGTTTGAGTTTCTTAGTGAAGCGATAGCATACGTTGGCATGGCCAGTATCCTCCTTGCTTTCCTGCTCGAAACACGAAATGTTCTTCACAGCAAGCAAGCAACGTACCTTTGGTTGATGGCATTCGGCTCAGGGCTACTCGCCGTACGAGCATTTCTTATTGCTGAATGGGCGTTTTTAGTGCTTGAGGTTGTTTGGTGCGGTGCTGCCCTCGCCGTTCTTGTTTCAGGAGAAAAGACCCACCCTGAGGAACAACATGAGCCGTCATCTTGATGACAGTTAAGCCAACCCACAAACCATGGGCCATGGAAAAGCGAAGCGAGGAATCCCTTCAAAAAGTGAAAATTTCAACGAATGGTATCCATTTATTGTTGAAGCTGCAGAGTTGGTTGACAAGCGTTATCCGATCAAAGGCATGGATGTGTGGCGTCCCTATGGCTGGAAGACCATGAAACTCATCGATTCTCTCACCCATGCGCAAATGGAACGAACGGGACATGAAGAAGTGAACTTTCCGCTCTTGATTCCAGAGGTTCTTTTGGAAAAGGAGAATGCATTGGTTGCAAGGCTCAAGCGTGCACGAGAAGAAGGAGTTGACCCTGATGACTTGCGGGATGAAGATGAAGAAGGTGGATTCAAAAAGGAAGTCTATTGGGTCAAGCATGCAGGAGATAACGAGCTTGACATACCCATGTTTTTGCGTCCAACATCTGAAACAGCGATGTATACGATGTTCCCCTTGTGGATTCGCTCTCACAAAGATTTACCTCTCAAAGTCTACCAGATGGTCAATACCTTCCGATACGAAACAAAGCAAACACGCTCGTTCATTAGGGTAAGGGAAATTCACTTTTTCGAGGCACATACGGCACATGCGGATGAAGAGGATGCATCGAGACAGATCAAGCAAGACTTGGAAATCGTTGACAAGATTATGCACGACTTATGCCTTCCCATTATCAAGGCAAAGCGACCTCTCTGGGACACCTTCCCTGGTGCTTGGTATACGATTGGTATTGACGCAGTTATGCCAAACGGTCGTACGCTACAAGTGGCGTCATGCCACCATTATCAGGACCAGTGGGCAAAGGCCTTTGACCTGAAATACGAGAATAAGGAAGCTAAACAATCCTATTGCCATCAAACCACTTACGGAATGTCCGAGCGATTGCTTGGTGCATTGGTTGGAATGCACGGTGATGAGAACGGCCTCATCATGCCACCAGCAGTAGCCCCGTTCCAAGTCGTCATTTGCCCGATGATTCGCAAGAATGCCGAAGTCGATACCGTGGCTGTTGCTCACGAACTTTCTGAAACTCTTCGCTCTCGTGGGCTTCGCGTCAAGGTTGATGACCGTGACCTCCACCCAGGTCAGAAGTATTACGATTGGGAGATCAAGGGTGTACCGCTTCGTCTTGATATTGGCCCAAGAGACATTGCCCAAGGAACCGCTTTTGCGGCACGCAGGACCGGAGGTAAGGAACCACTTGCAATGGATTCTATTGTCGATGAATGCTACCGTGTCCTTGAAGAAATCAGTGAAGAATTACGCTTGCGAGCTTCCCAACATATGGGTGATGTCGTTCAGCCTCTTCCCGAATTTGAACACTCAGACGGTGAATGGACCATGAAGGGGGAAGTGAAAGACGGGCATATTTACGAATTGGCCTTTGACGGAACCGATGCTCATGCAGAAATCATTGAGCGGACAACTGGCTTTGCATTCCTTGGGGATGCAACAGAGCCTTACGGTGAACCCCGACCGTGCCACATGACCGGTGAACCCACCGTTCGTCGTGTCTTACTCGCTAAAACATACTGAATTCATGCACAGAATCAACTTTCGCGTAATAATTCGGTGAGATATTCATAAAGCACTTCGTCGTGGGAAATTCATGGCCCCAAAGGAAGTTCCGGGATTAAACCTCACGGACTCGGTTCAGGTTGGCCACAATGCAATCGGTCCAACAACCGGTGATATCATCATCAATTCAGGCTCAAATCACGAAATTTGCAGCATGTGCAAAACTCCCATTGATGCAGTGAATAATCCAGGACTTTTCTGTTTTGCAGAGGGTTGCGACACACTGTTTTGTACAAATTGTGAATCTTTTTTCCGTGAGTCAAGAGAACCTGGAGAACCGCCCTATTGCGCCGAACATATTGATTTAGCAACGAGCAATGAATCTCCTCCTGCACCTCAAACAATCGGTACTGTTGCGGGAGCAATTGGTGTAAATACAAATTCAGTTTCTTCATCCCTGCCACCCCCCCAAGCCCAGATGATGGGCAGTGTTCACCAATCGGTGCCAATGCAGATGGGCGCTCAGGTATTTGGCAATACACCTCATCCTGGTGCATTGGGTATTGGCCAGCATAATCCATACCTGAACCAACGGATGATTGGCCCATTGGAAGCGTTAAGACGTACCGTTGGAAATTGGACGGGTGAAGGTAGAGCACAACGAAGTGAGTATTGGTTAGGTGGGCCCCTTTATCTGATCATGTTGTTCACAGCCTTATTCATCGCTGTGGCGCCATTTGGTGACCGCTTTTACGATGAGTCATATGCTGTTATTGGATGCTTGAGCTTGATCAGCTACATACCTCTTATCAGCCTGACAATTCGTAGACTGCACGATGTGGGTTATTCGGGCTGGATGATATTAATCGCTATCATTCCGTGGATTGGTGCATTAGTATTGTTTATTTTGTCCCTTATGCCAAGCGAAAGGCATCCGAACAGATACGGTTGAATCCGTTGTTAATGCAACCAAGATTACATTCCGAACGATGACGGGTCAATGTCCATCTCACCGTCTTTCATCATCTTGCGCATTTGCTTGTTGAGTTTACGATTGCCACCCATTCCCTTCATCATCTTCCGAGAACGATTCCATTGACCGATCAACTCACGCACATCCTTTTCGCGAACTCCTGAGCCCCGTGCAATTCTTCTAATACGGTCGGATTTAATCTTCGCAGGTTCGTTTTTCTCCCAAGCGGTCATTGAGTCCATGATGGTTCGGTAGCGGTCAAGGTTTCCTTGCATCGCTTCTTTCTGCCCCTTTGACATGGCGCCCATGCCTCCCAACATACTTCCTGGTAAGAACGACATCAACTTGTCAATCGTCCCTACTTTTGACATCATTTCCATTTGCTTGTACATGTCGTTAAGGGTGAATCGTCCGCTCATCAGACGTTGAGTGAGCCGCATGGCTTCTTCTTGGTCCATGTCCTCTGGGGCGAGGTCGATGAGGCCCTGTATGTCACCCATTCCAAGCAAACGAGAAATGAATCGGTCCGATTCAAATTTTTCAAGGTCTTGGATTCGCTCACCAACACCAATGTGAACAATCGGTGCGCCAGTGGCTGCAACTGCCGATAGTGCTCCTCCACCACGAGCAGTACCGTCAAGTTTGGTAATTACGATACCCGTAACTCCTGCTAGATTGTGGAAGGAAGCAGCAACAGGTCCTGCAGCTTGTCCAACTTGAGCGTCAATGACCAACCATCGGTCCGTTGCACGCGTCAATGAAGCGATGTTTTCCAACTCAACGACCAATTCTTCATCGAGTTGATGTCGGCCTGCTGTGTCGACAATAACAAGGTCTGCCGCAGCACATTCCTTCAAACCATTGCGAACAATGGTGACTGCATCTTTGGTTTTAGGTTCACCGTAAACTTGTACGGTTGAGTCCTCAAGGAGTTGAGAAAGTTGCGCATAGGCTCCTGGTCGGTGAACGTCGGCCTCAATAACGGCCACTCTTAATCCATGTTTTTTACGGTACCACTCTGCGAGTTTAGCAGTAGTTGTTGTCTTACCTTGCCCGTAGAGGCCCACCAAAAGAAGCGTGGCTCCTCGTGGTTGAAATTCAGTTGGGGGGCCAAGTATGCGAACGAGTTCCGTGTAGAGGATATTCATGGCATGTGTTTGCAAGGTCAATCCAGGCCTCATCTCTTCTTCGCGAAGTCGTGATTCAAGCCGGTCAACGATTTCTTTCGTTTGCCTGATGTTGAAATCGGCTTCCTGAAGTGCTCTTCTGAGGCTACGAGTCATCTCCCGTAGTTCTTCCTCGTCAAGTTTTCTTTTGTTCTTGAGGAAACCTAAGGAGCGAAAGATGCCTCGGGATAAGCCTTCAAGAGCCATGTTAAGGCGTCAAGGTCGCCCCCTTTGAACCCATTCCTTCAGGACGGTGAATCCGAACGAGGAATGTCAAGGGAAAGCACATCATCATTGAGTGAGGCTTTTACTTGGCTTGATTTTACATAACTCTCGGTTGGTATCTCTTGCTCACGGCCATTGAGTCCAACGAACAGTGTGCCTTGTTCGCTGCGTAAACTCATTTCTTCTCGATTCATTGCAGGGAAGTGCAAATGGATTCTCTCTACATCGTCTTCAAGTTCAGTGATCATGCCACGATGGACATCATGTGAAAGAACCAAACCAATTTTGTGAGGTCCAATGGTTTGAGGTATCGTTTCAACATCACCGTAGAGCAAACATCCGATGGTTCGCAGTGCATCTATACCGACAACCTCTTGATCAGCCAATTCTATAGAACCAACGTTTACATCCTTGAGTGTAGATTTCAATTCAACGATCCGCTCAAGTTCTTGGGTTCGTCGTTTCTTTAGGAACGGGTGGTCGAATTCAGGGGTGACTCGGTTGACCAAACACCCTCCGATTGGAAGGTTAAATTCAATCAGTGAATCATATGCTCGTACCGTCTCATTGACACCCATCCTCTCGGGAATGGTGACCAGGGTAAATGCAGTTGTTGCAGGGTCGCTCATCACTCGGCGGACATGAAGAACTCGGCGTCGGAATCGTTCCAATTCCTCCTTCATCGCTTCACTCTCTTTCCGCCCAAAGAGCATTGACCGAATACCTCCAGATACTCGCATCAACCTCAATAGACGACCTGACCATGCATCGATGAGTTCCGGGAGTGAAAGAAAACGAAGCGTGTGTCCAGTTGGTGCGGTGTCAAAAACAACAACATCCCATGTCGGATTTTCCATGTGTTTTAGCAGTTCATCAAATGCAAGTGCTTCATCAAGTCCCGGTAAGATCATCTCCGAAGTCTTCACATCGGACTTGATGTCGTTCAACTCATCTTTTGCACTCGCATCAAACATCATATTGAGTCCTCCGAGACCAGAACCTCCCATGTTGTTCACGGCATCACCAAATTTCGGCAATAGCGTTGAAAGTTTTGCTTCGGGATCCATTTCAAGCCCGTAAAGCCCCTTGACTCCTTCAACCTCCATCGGGACAGGGCCCAGTTTAACTCCGAGTGAATCTGAGGTGGAATGGGCGGGGTCGCTTGAAACGAGGAGCACACGTAACCCAGCATCTGCGAGCCAAATTGCGGTAGCAGCTGATGTGGTTGTCTTGCCCACGCCTCC
>CAXAHZ010000092.1:0-6295 GCA_963968875.1 uncultured euryarchaeote | reverse complement strand
ATGTTGGAAAGCCGTGATTCAAGGTCAGCAAGTGCAGAATCTGGGGCCGGTGAAGTAGCGCTTGGTGTTGTTTCACGGTGGTCCCATTCTGCGTCGATTCGTGCTAACTCAGCTTCCAATTGGGCTCGTTCGTCATCCAGGTCAAGATTCGTATGTTCCGATGGTGTTTGGCTTGAAACGATTTCCATGGAATCATCCTGAGGGGCAGTAAGTTCCGCCCACCCATCATCATCAACTGAGGCTTTTGGCTCAGGTTGGCTTCCATCGCTTGATTCGCTTTGAAGAAGTACGGGTTCTAAATCCTGCATCATTTCTTCACTTACTGGAATCCGATGGTCAGCAGGTATAGACTCCCGCTCAAATGGAAGGAGTCCGTCCCTCTGGAATTCCCAAAGCATGCCTCTTGGAATGCCATCTGTAAGCCCAGAGGCATCGAGTTGTGTGATCAATTCTTCGAGAACACGTGCTGTTTCCTCAAGGCCGATCGCTTCGCCAGCATCCCTTTGATCTGCCTCCAAGTAGATGTCATCCAGAGCGACCTGAATCAATTTTCGTGTACCTTGAGCCAAACTTGGAAGCGCTTCTGGGCGTTGACAATTTGTCAGGAGAGCATGCACTTCATGGCTCGGAGCACCGAGGCGTTCGATTTGTTCCAAGACATTGCGGATTCTTCTCAACATCGTGATGGACCGGTCGTAGTCTTCCAATAGGTGTTCCAAATCGAGGACGACATGATTCACTGTTTCTCCGAGTTGGTGTTCCAACCGTTGCTGGACCGACCAACGGGCAAGTCCACGAACAGCTCCTGCTGTTTGCGGCACTTGACGCTCAAGTAGGGTCATTACCTCCGATGAGAGAAGATGGCGCGGGGTCGCTGCGACATGGTCAACGGTGGATTGAATCACCTGCAAGGCCCGCTCAACAGCACGGTCGAGCATTGTCACAGAGTAGCCCAGACCCCTGGCATGTTCAAGCCGATCAAGGACAGGACCCAAGCCTTCGAATGTATTGTTGTCATCCAGCAGTGCCTGTGCGAGAGGCTCTTCTGCCAGCCGAGCTCGGAGTCGCTCTGCTTCTTGTATATCCGCAAGAGCTTCTTCATGGGCTTGTGAAAGTGTGGTGGCTTTATCCACTAGAGAAGATAGTTCTGCTTCTGCATGCCCCCGGCGAGCACCCATATCACCGAGTTCACGTAGGAGTCCTCTGCGTTCATCCATCAATTCTCGGAGCTCAGCTTGGACGTTAGAACGGCGCGATTCGTCTTCAGCCCGTCGGAGACGGTCTTCCTCCATCCGGTTGCGGGACATTGATTCTTCCGTTTTGATGGCTTCTAACTCCAATTGATGCACATGCACTTGTTCTTGCAGCGTGAGTACATCAGATTGGCTGCGTGCATGGCGCTCTCTTGTTGTACTCACCTGTTCGGTAAGTACTCGTAAACGACGCTCTTCATCTTCGCTTTGTTGACGTATCGTGTTCAATCGCTTGCTTCCTTCGGAGAGATTAGCTTGTAATTCTGCTTCCTTGATCGCAAGGGTTTCAATCATTTCTTGAAGTTCACTGCTTGCTTCTGCATCTCCAAGTGCTTTTGCCAATTCGGCAGCCCGCTCGCTGACCTGATGTTCTAGTTCGTTCACTCTACGCACTAAACGCTCTGCACGTTGTTCAGCGTCCTCGGATTGATTCCTTGATTCTGCGAGGTCAACCTGCATGCTGTTCAACTTTGCATGAGCCTCCTCCAGTGCGATTGTATGTTCTTGGCGCGCTTCACTCGCCTCTCTTGCCACGATTTGGGCGGCACTTTTCTTTGTCTCAAGTTCCTTATTTTTACCTTCGAGCAAAGCATAACCTTTCGTGAGCTCGTCAAGCGTTTGCTGAGCCGCTTCAAGTTTTCTGCGAAGCCCTGCATCAACTGCAGCTACCGCTTGCTGTTGCATTACGGGAAGTTCAGAACTTACCTCCATCCCTGAGGTTGTAAAATTGACCTTTGCACGTTCCGTACGTAACTCTTCAAGGCCGGCTTCAAAGCCCAGCATATCTTTCAACGATGCTCGGATTGACGCTTGTCGTGCTTCGGACCTCGTACGAACGGTCGCCAGTTGGTCGCAGAACGAGGTTAGTGTGAATGAGTCGAAAGTGCCCGAGTTTGCGGAGACTACAGTTCCTGCGGAAAAACGAATCAATTTCACCTTTCTCTTTGGTTCAGTAAGCATGGTCATAGCCGCACTTTCACTCTCAGCGTTTGGAGCCCATAGAGCGACTGGAACACCACGGGAAAGAATGAGTGAAACGGATTTTGAAGAGGTCCCAGATTGTATATGCCCGGTAACTTCCTCATCCAAACCAGCCTTGAGCACCGATAGAATGGCGTCTGGGCCACCGCGACCTTCTCGGAGAGAGAATCCTTCCGGAAGACTTGTTCCATGCTCCCCAACCGATGCGACCTCTCCTTCCAAAATCATTGAAGCGGTTGACAGTAGCCGAGCATGGTTAGCGTCCCTCTCCGTCCAAATCGCAAGAGCGATTTCTCCACTTTGAGCCAGCAATAGGGCCCCATCTGATGTGTGAAGAGTCCAATGCCCCGAAGGACCAAGGCCTAAGCCTAAATTGATGTCCTCTACTCTAATGTCAGAAAGAATGCTATGAATTTGAGTAGAAAGGGAATCTGCGTCCCGAGGTAAATTACCTACCTCATCGATGAGCATCCCGGAATCAATTGCGATAGCGCCCCGAACTGTGTCATCGCTCACAAGATATTCCAGCACCTTTGACAAGTCTCGTGCAAGAAGTCGTTCAACGAAATTGGTCATGGAACGCAAACCTTGCCGGTCAGCTTGGTGAATAAATGCCTCCGGGACTATTTCTGCAACGTCTCCAAGACCGGAAATGGAGTATTGTGAAGCAGTATAACGAACTTTTTGTTCCAATTCAAGTGCAAGGAGAGCCTCTTGTGCTTCTTCTCCTGCAAGCAAATCCCGTTTCTGTGTGTATTTGCTTCCCTCCGCTAGCCACCCCACAATACGGCCTGCACGTACCAGACGGTGCCCCGCTGGGGTTTTGCGACGACCGACCCATGTGGTGATCGCTCCATGAGCAAAAGGCTGCAGTACTCCATCGGTCAAATCAAGTTCTTCATCAACTGGGGTTCCAAATGGTAATTCAAACATGTCAGTTCACCTACATTTCAGGGGTAATTGCGAGAGACTTACGATTGACATCGACACTATGCCTCCAACGAGCGAGTTTTCCACCTTGGCCGTGAAGCATCAAAATTCGATACGGCGTTACGATGTCAATCATTGTGCGAGTTTCACCCTCTTCCCAGATCTCGTATAATTCACCGAGACCGAGGTGTTGAATTGCTTCAAGGGCTGTTGAGGTCATCTGAACCAGCGGTTCAACATCCGGAACAGTACCGGATTGTCCAATACTGGCCATAAGACGTCCTCGATCGTCAATCATCAAGGCTTGTTCAACCCCCTTTTGGGTCGTCAAGGCTGATAATAACCGTTGCAACATGGTCGCTCAATTTCTGTGACACCGCTGTAGCCTTCAAGAAGTTTTGCGCCTGAAAGAGCATTTCTGTTGATTTGTGGGGTTAAGAGGATTTTCCAACTGGAAATTATATTTCGATTCGTCCAAACTCTAGCCTTATGGCTTGAATTCCAAGAATGTTGTGAATCTACTCCGAACGCATGCATTGACCTAACCTCAATATAAGGCCATAATATTTTCATAATATTCCAATTGAATATTTAATTTTGTAATTGCGAATTTAGGTTTGCATTTACGAGATCAAAACACCCTCCCTAACGCCGTTTACTTCAAACACTCCGCCACCGCCCCATTGAATATGGCCGAGAACGCATCAGAGGGGCTCTTTGAAATCCCCAAGTGTGATTCTTGTGAAAATCCGGCCGTGGTGGAGCAGGCATACTCCGGGCGCATTCTTTGTGGAAAACACCTTGCTAAATCGGTCCGAAAGAAAATCAGTAAGGAGTTGCGAATGCAGCTCAAGTTGAAGCGTGGAGAACACACTACAATCTTAGTCGCCGTTTCCGGTGGAAAGGATTCGGCAGTCCTCTTGCATTCCCTGGTCGATTTGCTTGGAGAACGAAGAGATGTAACGATTGTTGCGGGAACGGTGGACGAAGGCATCGAAGGGTATCGCCCCCCATCCATCGATTGTGCAAAGGAACTGTCAGAGCGGTTGGGTATACAACACGAAACAGTAACCTACCCCGAACTCTCATTCATTGAGATGGATGAAGTAGTCCAAAGGCTGCCCCTAGCAATCGCTAAGGACAACAATGCCCCGAGAATGGCTTGCGCTTATTGCGGGGTCTTTAGGCGTCAAGGTATCAACCATCTTGCCGACCGAGTGAATGCTGATGTTATCGCACTGGGGCACAATCTGGACGATATGGCTCAAACCGTCCTCATGAACGTTTCAAACGGCGATTTGGAGAGAACCCTCCGACTCGCCCCTCACACTTCGACACCCGTAGATGGTCTATCTCCGAGAATCGTACCGTTAAGGTGGGTCCCAGAACAGGAAATTCACCTTTATGCCCTTCACAAACAACTCCCCATTCATCACGAAGAGTGCCCCAATGCAAAAGGCGCACTTCGATGGCGGCATAGAGAAATGGTTGCAACAATGGAAGCCGATGTCCCTGGGACCCGTCACGGACTAGTCAGGATGGCGGACCAAGTCAAGTCGTTGCGGGATCAAGTTGTGGAGTTGGGCGGAGGCGATTCAAGACCAGCACCTCCTAAACCATGTGAACGGTGCGGAAGCATGACTTCGGGCCAACAGTGTAAAGCCTGTGATATGCGAGATTTATTATCACTTGATGAACAAGAATTACAATAAATTCCCAATCAACTTTTCCAAATCTTGTGGTCGGTCGCAGTAGTGGCACCGAAGCGTCAATGGCTCCTTGCTAACAACTCGTAGTCGGTGAGGCAAGGGTTCTCTGGGATTGGTTGTAATGCAATTTGAAAACGTGCAGCGAACTACATTTATGACTTCCTCGCCAACCTCAATCGTCATTTTTTCTGCTACGCTATACGCTCGTATAATTGCCACATGAGCCTCAGGTGCAACCAAGGCTAAACGATTGAGCTCATCTTGATTGAGTTCGCGATCCTCGACCTTGATGATATCTTTCGTCCCCATCTTCTTCGAGGGGACATTCATAACCATGGATACAGGCACCGATGTGCTTTTATCGATATTTAGCATTTCCAAAACTCGCATCGCTTGTCCGGAGGGGATGTGGTCGATGACGGTCCCGTTGCGAATAGCCGTTACACGGCGCATGTTGTGTTCTTGAGACATCACAATTCACCTCCAGCAGCATGAATGTCTTCAGGAACTGTAACTCCAAGCAGCCTGCACAGAAGTGCCATTCTCGCAACAACTCCATTAAACGCTTGTTGGAAATATCGTGCATGACGGGTCTTATCCACCGAAGGGTGGATTTCATCAACGCGGGGAAGAGGGTGCATGATGATCATGTTTTCTTTGGTATCTTCAAGATTTGATGCGTGCAATTTGTAGGCGCCTGCAACTTTAATGTATTCATCTTCGTCGGCAAATCGTTCTTTTTGAATCCGAGTCATGTACACTACATCGGCATCACCAAGATAGGAGAAAAGGTCTTCTGTTTCCGTTATGTTGGCACCATGGGAGGATAAATCTTCAACGATTTCCTTGGGCATGCGTAGGAGCTTTGGACTTGCGAAAATCAATTCGCAACCAAACCGAGTAAGCGCATGACTGAGCGAATGGACGGTTCGTCCATATCGTAAATCTCCAGCAAGAATAACTTTGAGGCCCTCCAGCGTGCCGTGGGCCTGCTTGATGGTAAACAGATCGAGCATGGTTTGTGTTGGATGATGTCCTGCACCATCGCCCCCATTCAGAATCGGCACGCTTGCTGCATCTTGTGCGTATTGTGCTGCACCTTGGCGCGGGTGCCTCATCGCAATAATGTCGGTGTAACCATCAACCATCTGGATGGTGTCATAGAGGGTTTCTCCCTTGACTACAGAAGATGTTTTCACATCCCCAAGATTGACCACATCTCCACCCAGTCGCTTCATTGCGGTCTCAAAAGACATACGAGTCCGGGTACTTGGTTCAAAAAATAAATTACCGAGAATCTTACCTTGAAGCAGTGGCAAATACATCTTACCTTCTGCAACCGGCAGAAGTCGTTCAGCATCCTCTAGAATGCTCTGAATTTCGTCATTTGATAAATCATCCATCGTAATGAGACCGGTCATA
>CAXAHZ010000091.1:0-6402 GCA_963968875.1 uncultured euryarchaeote | reverse complement strand
GATTGGATTTCTACGATATTGAAAGCCTACTGACCGAAGAAGAGATCATGATTCGCGACCTGGTAAGGGAGTGGGTCGATGAAGAAGTTATTCCGAAAATAGAACATGCTTGCGAGGAAGGAGTATTCCCCGATGAATGGCGGGTTGCCCTTGGAGAAATGGGAGTTCTAGGCGCTCCGCTCAAAGGATACGGTTGCCCCGGTCTGTCTTACATCGCATACGGCTTAATCTGTCAAGAACTTGAGCGAGGCGACAGCGGCTTACGCTCGTTTGCTTCAGTGCAAGGTTCTCTAGCGATGTACCCGATTTGGGACTTTGGGTCCGAACAACAAAAAGAGTATTATCTTCCAAAAATGGCTTCAGGTGAATGGGTCGGATGTTTTGGTTTGACTGAACCCGATTACGGCTCAAACCCCGGTGACATGATCACCAAGGCGGAAGACAAAGGAGACCATTTCCTTCTCAACGGTGCCAAAATGTGGATTACAAACGGAACCATTGCCGATGTAGCAGTTGTATGGGCTAAACTTGACGGTGTTATCCGCGGATTCATCGTGGAGAAAAACGACGAAGGGTTCTCAGCACCGGAAATGAAAGGAAAACACTCCCTGAAAGCGAGTGTCACCAGCGAACTCGTATTCCAAGACTGCAAGATTCCAAAAGACCGAATCCTGCCTGATGTGAAAGGATTACGCGGTCCGTTCTCTTGCCTAAACAATGCGCGTTACGGTATTTCTTGGGGCGCATTGGGCTCTGCAATGGCTTGTTTCCACAGTTCCAAGACCTACGCTCTTTCTCGCATTCAATTCGACCATCCCATCGCATCCTATCAGCTGGTTCAAAACAAACTCGCTTGGATGTTGAGAGAGATCACAAAAGGACAACTTTTGGCATATCACCTTGGGAAGAAAAAAGACGAGGGCACCTGGTTCCCAGAACAAATTTCTCTTGCGAAGATGAACAACGTAGATATCGCATTGGAAATCGCACGAGTTTCCCGAGACATTCACGGTGCTAACGGGATTTTGGACGAATACCCCATCATGCGACACATGGCTAATCTTGAGTCCGTAAAAACTTACGAAGGAACTCACGACATTCATAATCTGATTCTCGGCCGCTACATTACAGGCATCCAAGCATTTACACGAAACGCTTGATCTAAATTCCTCAGCTCGAGCATGAGAGCATTGAGCATCCTACACGGTTTCTTGCCCATTCAGGTCGCCTTTGGAACCACTTCTCCTCAAACTCCATCTGCTCGTCGTACGGTTTCTTGAGCAATTGATGCAATTCTTCAGCAATTGCAAAATCACCTTTCTCTGCTTCATCAATAGCGAGCTGTGCCATCCAATTCCTTAGGACATACTTTGGATTGTTTTTTCTCATTAACTCGCGGTCAGGTTGCTCTTCTACCCTCCGCCACCATCGCTCCAACCAATTGTTCCAGGAATCCTTTGGGATTGTTTTGGAATCGTAAAACGCATGTTGGATTCCAATCACATCAGGTTTCTCAATCGAACAGAGGAGGCGGAAAAATATCGTCATGTCGGTTTCCACTTCTTGCAATAATGAATTTAAATCTTTAACTAAATCTTCGTCCTCTTGATTCCAACGAGCAAAACCAAGTTTGCAAGCCCACATTTCATTGTGTTGTTGTTCAAAGCGATCAGTGTACGATTTGAGAACAGCGTGAAGGGCCTCCGGATCGTCCATAATCGGAACCATTGACTCGAGGAGGCGAGCAAGGTTCCAAGCACCGATTTGTGGTTGGTAGCCGTATCTGTAGCGATGGGTCCCGGCATCGGTGGTGTTTGGAGTCCACCCCGGATTGTAATCTTCCAACCATCCATACGGGCCGTAATCAATCGTTAGTCCGTGAATCGACATGTTATCGGTGTTCATGACACCGTGAACAAATCCGACACGCATCCAATGAGCAATCATCGTAGCAGAGGCGTCCGCAACGTGCGAAAGCCAGGCGATACGAGATTTGTCATCCTTTGATGAATGATTTGGAAAATGATGTCGGATTGTATGTTCAACAAGGGCCTTCAGCGTTTCAATATCGCCCGATGCGGTGTGGATTTGAAAGCTGCCGAAGCGAAGGAAACTTGGTGCAACTCTGCATACAACTGCTCCGGGTTCAGGCGCTGGATTTCCGTTGTAAAGTACATCTCTAACGACTTGTTCTCCTGTAGTTACCAAAGAAAGCGCCCTGGTAGTCGGGACCCTCAAATGGTGCATCGCTTCGCTGCAAAGATATTCTCTCAGCGATGAGCGCAATACTGCCTTTCCGTCTGCAAAGCGAGAGTATGGTGTATGGCCTGAGCCTTTGAGTTGCAACTCCAGAACTTCATCTTCCAACTGAACTTCACCCAGAGTTATGGCCCTGCCGTCTCCAAGTTGATTGGCCCAATTTCCAAATTGATGTCCTCCATAACGTTGAGCATACGGATCCATTCCATCAGTTACCATTGCTCCACCCAGGATTTCAGCATCCAAAGTTTTGATTCCTAGCCGCTCGGCCATCTCAGTTGACCACATCTCAAGTTTGGGTGAAGGGGGGGAAGAGGGCAACACTCTCGACCAACAGGCGTTTGGAACTTGACGCGACGGCCCACCGATTTCTTTGTCACCGGGCGTTTCATCCAAAAATCTTGACAGCCAAGTAAGAGAATGAATTGAGTCCATGGTTACATCACCTAGTGGAATGATTTGAACATGTGGTTGCTGAATTGTAATCCCAAGAGAGTTGATTTCGGTTTCCGAATCAAACAGATGGGAGAATTCCAACCCTTGCGAGAGCACGCCATACGGGGTCAAGGAATGCTGGCAGGAAACGATGACGAAGGTAAACTGCGGCGGCTAGCGAGATTTTTTGCACCTTGTTGAGTTTGACTCGCTTTGTGAAGACGTCGCCTTGCTGTTTCTCAATTTGCCTTAGGATCTTATCGTAAAATGCAATCATTGCAGCAGGGGAATATCGTGTTCTTCTCGGTAGGAGAGGCAGGAGTTGCCGTGCTTCTTCGAGGTAACTTCGTGCTCGGGCAGCATAACTTCGCACATAGGGTTCCCAATGCTTGTTGAGTACAATTTTTCCATCAAGTTCAGTTTCGGTCATACCGTTGCGTTCCAGTTCATCTAGAGGAAGGTAAACACGGTCTCGCTGGATGTCTTCGCCAACATCGCGTAGGACATTGGTTAGTTGCATGAATATACCCCATGATTCTGCAAATTTCTTGGCTCTAGGGTCTTCGTAGCCGTATATTTCAATGCACATTAAACCAACAACCGAAGCTACTCGATAACAATATACATACAGTTCATCAAAACTTCTGTACCGATTGTTGTAGAGGTCGTCTTCCATACCTGAGATTAAATCATCAAAGACATCACGCTGAATTGAATATCGGTCGACCGTGTCTTTTAGTGCAAGGAAAACTGGGTCCGTGGAATACACATCACTGTAGCAGGTTGAGAGTTTCTTTCTAAAGAAAAACAACTGGGTAATTTTGTTGAGATAGGCACTTTCGTCAAGTATTGTACCTTGATTTTGCAACGATTCAAGTTCGTTACGGTACACCATGGCTTCAGGATCCATGACTCCTTGGCCACCCGGGAATCGGTCAGCCCAATCGCCGTCTGCGATGTCGTCAGCTCTCCGGCAAAAAGCATAGATTGCGCACATTGCCATTCGCTGTTCATCGGGAAGATACTTGAACGAATGGTAAAAATTACCAGCCTCACGCATGGTTAATTCCTCACAATAACGGTAGGCCAATTTGAGTAATTCAGCAGGAGGGCGTTCAGACCATATGGGGGCATCAAGATATTCAAAGGGGTCAACAAGTTCGTTTTTTTCACCCACAATTCCGATAAACGAAGCACCTTCACGAAGTGCTTCCATTGCCGTTAGACTTACTGCCTTGACAGCATCCTTTGCAAGTGTAACACCCGCTCGCAGCCGTTCAAGGGTCGTAGGTGGGCGCACATCTTCCTCACCGCTTCTTGTTGAAGCGTTCCCCTTGAGAGGGAAGAGAAGGTCGAGTGGTTTGCGTCGTTCCAGCATCCTAACCATTCCTCCCTCGCGTATCTTGTTTAAGAGACCTCCTCTCCGGAGTGTGATTTTGAAATTCAAAAAGGCGCTATGTTGGTTAAGTCTTACTTATCGTTATAAAATCTATAGAAGGTTACTTATCCTTGTTCTTTTCAAGAAGTCGACGCACGCCACCAGGTATGAAAAGGGCGCGAAGTAATTTTCTCCCGTAAGATTTCATTTCATCTCGCGTTACCTTGATTCGTTCTTCTGAATTAAGAATATTGCCGGTTCGCAGAAGCGTAACCGTCCGTTGTCCAATCAATACAGGCAGCATGCACGATGCCTTCAATCTAAATTGCTTTTCTGGGATCATACGGATGTATTCAGTTGCAGCATCCAGGTGTTCATTTGTTAGGTCAAGGTAGGCATCATACAAAGGGCGGAATGTGGAAAGGTTGGTTTCATCGAGCAGGTCTTGAGGTTTGAGCCCGTGTTTAGAAAGTTCTTCTGAAGGAATATAACACCTTCCAAAACGAAGGTCTTCTGGTATGTCGCGTAGAATGTTTATCATCTGCAAGGCCTTTCCAAAACGAACCCCTCTCTCATGAAATAATTTTTCTTCTTCAGTTGATAATGCCATGAGGTGAGCCAGCGACATCTTTGTCCAAAACACTCCAACGCACCCTGCAACACGAAAAGTGTAATCATCCAACTCAACGTTTGACGGGAGGGCTGAGATGTCTCCTCCTTCCTTTGCAGGCCCAAACCGTTCAAGGTCCAAAATTTGGCCTCCGACAATCACATCAAGGCATTCAAGCATCCGTTTCTGATCTTCATCGTCATAGACGCTGAGTCCCTCGATCACATCACCAACATTTCTGAGGAGTTCAGCCTCATGTTCGTTTGTTTGAATGTCTGCTAGGAAAGCAAATTCAGGTAATGAGTCTGATCGGCCTTGAGCAACGTCATTGTATTCTTTTAGCGTTTGCAACAGTGCCTTTGTTTCGCCATGTTTTGAATCTGCGATTGTATCGGCGACACGTGCCATCAGATACAGTAATCCGATCTGCCCCCTTATTTTCTTGGGTAGATACTTCAATGTTGGGTAAAATGAACGGGATGTTGTTTCCAATAATGCGTCAATTTTGGGATTGATTAAGACTGACACGGACTCCCCTCCTTTTCACCCAAGTCAATTCTGCGAATGAAGATATGTGTTGGTAGTGGGCGAGTTAAATTGCTGGTCGTTGGTGACTTAATTGGTGGGTTTTTTACGGAATCCTTTAGGAAGGGTCGCCCAAGCGTAGGGTTGGAGGGGTCAGTGTGAACTGCGGGTCGTGTGGAGAGGTTATTCCCGATGACAGCATGTTTTGTCCTGAATGTGGGGCAAGACAAGACCAATCCATGGCAGGAGGCTTCAATCCTGGTACTCCTCAAAATCTACCTCCGTTCCCTCCTCAGCGAACCTTTGACCCTGTCTCTGGACAGGAACAACGAATGCAACAAGAACAAAACATGAATCAGATGGGCCAAGTTCCGCCCGATATGTTGCAAGGAATGGCTCAAGGCATTCAGCAACATCAAAACTTACCCCCCGGCGTTTACCCCAATCAACCCCTTCAAGGCAACTTCCCTCCATCGCAATTTCCACCTCAACAACAGAACCTTCCGAGGGCCAATGTTGCACCGGTATCCGATATGCCTGTACTTCCTCGTGGTCCTTCAATTGCTAGCGGGGCTGCTCCCACCAACACGGGAAATGTATCTCCAATGAATCCAGGTGGGATCAAAATCGCTCAGAACCCTGCTGCTTCTCCAACCGATGCCATGGTCAATCGTCTTGCAGAAGCAGAGCGGGCAGTCAAAGATGAACGACGAAGTCAATGGCTCTCTATGAACCAATCTCCAGCATCAAGTGTACTTGCTAACCTTGGCGGTGGAGAACTCCCTTCACATCTTAGAGTCGGTAATGAAGCCAACAATCCAGCCGCAGAAATCATGGCTGGAGCACTAGGTAAAGCCCCATCAGATGCTCCTAACGATGCACTATTGCGTCGGATTTCTGAAGTTGCGATTCGCAGGGTTGCACGTAAACGTGGGGTTGCTGTTGAAGCGCCTCAAACCAAACTAAACGATGATGTCTTTGAAGTCAATGTCACTTACGTAGATGATGGCCGAGTGCTGGATACACCTGAAGATTTGGCACAAGCCTTTGAACATGCAATTCAAACAGAACTTGCCCTCAAAGGATACGATCTATCGTGCTCCGTGTCAATGTTCCGTTCCAAAGATGGAAAAACTGAGAAACTTGGCGCTGAACCCGAAGAAGACATGTTTGCATGTGAGATCTGTGATGGGCT
>CAXAHZ010000090.1:0-6407 GCA_963968875.1 uncultured euryarchaeote | reverse complement strand
TTGATTGGAGTTGGTGTGTTGATCACAACGGGTAATTCGGGTGCAGGGACAATTCCATCTTCATGGATCTGCCCAGTTCGGTCCACTGCTTTCCATGCAATTCTAGCGTGAGCTAACGAACGCCCCTTGAGCAATTTGTTGACCATGAAAGTGAGGTGAGTCAAGATGTGTTCATTTCCGAACAAGACATGGGTGTCGTTGGAGGCAGTTTGGATGGTTACGGTAGGTTGTCTTGTCAAAAAACGAGCTAAGATTGCCGCAGTCCCTAGCAGCATAAACGACCATCTGTAAAGAGGTGGGACCATCAAACGCCATCCGATCCAGATGAATACAAACCCCATCATAAGTAGCCAATTTGGGACGAGATTGGATGAGTGGTGTTGGACGCTATCAATCGCTCCAACTCTTACGTTGATGTCAGTACTGCGTCGGCCTTTGATGGTCAGCATCCGCTCATCCAAAGTGATGTTGACCCGTTCCGAGGGTTCTGCCAACCACAGCGAAGCGAACATCTCAGTCTCGCCTTCACTCGTTGGTACAGAATCCTGTCCAATTTCGTGCATCCCACTTAGAGGAGCATCGGGGCGCGGTTATCAAACCACCGCAGTATGCGAGGAAATCTATGGCGAATATCCCACTCAAAATCATTTGCCGAGGCGGTGATTAAGAGCGCTTCTGAACCGTTGCTGAACCCATAATTCTCGGTTTGGAATCCAGTTGAGCAATCAAAACTTGTGGAGGGTTTGTAGTTCGGATGAACAACGGGCTTTCCCAAGTGACATCAAGACTTGATCCATCCACGGTAGTGATTCGGCCAACAACGAATTGCAGGTCCACGCTCGCGTGAATCACATCGCCAACCGCAAGGGCTCTTTTTTGAAATGGAGATACGGAAAGGTTGACGGTTGATGTTGTGTGTTGCTCTAGAGCAAGAGGGACGGATGTGTTTGTCCTCTTGTCTTCAATTGCAGGACGCACAATGAGCGTGCTCCCGGTTAGATGCTCTTCTTTCGCATTCCGTAATGCAAGGCCAACGCGGTCACCTGCAGAGGCGCTCGAGACATCATCGTCCATGACCTGCAGTGATTTTGCACTACCTCCGCCATTGGCTGGAAGCAGCAGCAGTTCGTCATGGACGTGGACTGTACCTGATTGAACGTATCCGATGGCTACCAATCCAATCCCTTTGACATTGTAGTATTGGTCAACAGGAAGAACAAGAGGAGCTTCAGCGTTTTTGATGAGGTCCGGTTTCTTCTGGTCCATCAAAGCGTAAAGGCATTCTCTGAGGTGCGGGCCATCGTTTGTTTCAAAGGTCCATTGTGCCAATCCTGCTTGTTTGAAGAGCATGCCAACTTGATCCTGATCAATCCATGCGCCATCGGTTGGATTTAGTACCGCTACTCCACTGTCGATGCCTGCACTTGCAAAAGCCACCAATGCTTCTCCCAGTGCAGCATTCACTTCCGTCACTTCAAGAATTCCTACTTGAGCAGTGGATAAGGCATTCAGGAATGGCGGCAATCGCTCGGGGTATTTTGCAGGGCGTATTAGGGACAAGATTCGGGCCCCATCATCGTCCATTTCTTTGTGAACATAGGTGTGCACATCTCTTTGGTCGGCCGCCTTAGCGATGCTTTTAGCAAGTTCATCAGAGCCAATCATTGCAATATTGAGTACGACCATGCATCGCCCACTTGCGACCTGTTCAAGAAGATGGGGGTGAATCAAGAAGATCGCTTTGCTTTTTGAGCAAGCATATTTTCTCGGATGGCCTTTGCCTTACCCCATTCTTCCATTTCTTCATCTGTTTCGGGCTCGTATTGTGGAATCGGGATAGGACGCATCATGGAGTCAATGGCTACGAAAAAGAAATATCCTTCGCAAATAATTTTCTTTTCCCAAGTCGCCTTGCTCATCGTGTAGGCCGTGACTTTCGTGCATGCGGTATGGCTGCTGGTGAATACGACTTCTCCCGTGACTTCCAGAAGGTCACCTTGGCGAGCCGGTGCAATGAACGTAAGGGTGTCAATGGAAATTGTTACAAATTCCCTGTGAGCGAATTTAGCACATGCGATGCCTCCTGCTTTGTCCATGAGGGAAAGAAGACGCCCTCCGAACAGAGTGTCGTAGGCATTCGTATCCTGGGGAAATACCTCTTCGATAAGGGTAACCGGTTCGGTGGAATAAGGGTCCATAAATCGCCCACTCGGTTCTCCCTCATAACTCATCTTCAATCAATAGGATAAAAATCGTTCTTTCTTAAGGACCAATGACAAGAGAGCGACGAAGTTTTAGGTAGAGGAATCGTCCGAAGGTGCATAGGTGACACCATGTCAAATGAAACACGCCGTAAAAGCACACCACTGTTCCTCGTTTTTTTGATGCTTCTTGCCCCCTTTGCAGGTGCAAGTGTCTCAACATTTGCTGACGGCAATGCATCCGTGGATATTGAGATCCGAGACGGTTCAACAATGGTCAATCTCAACGATGGAGCGATTGAATTGCCAGTCGGAGAAACAGTGACTGGAGCAACGATGACCATTTCAACCGAGATGGTGGAACACGGTGCCCATTCAAGGATTGACTTGGAAACAATGCCCGACGTTTGGAATCCAGCACAAAACAACATGCTTACAGAATTTTCAGATGAAACCATGTTTCAATACGAAGATAGTTCAGGAGATTCCACTCCACTTTCATTAAAATCTGAAGGATTCCTTACGGATTTCGAAGGAACTGCTGCCGGATTCTTTGATTTTTCTGAACCTCCAATCAACGGGCAAGGCTGGGTGCATGGCTCCCCATCATCAACCAATGTTCCATCGACCTGTGCCTCCGGTAACGACTGCTGGGGTACAAATCTCGGAGACGATAACTACACCGATGATAACGGCGAACTTCCTTTTGAATTGTACATGAGGTCTCCTGAACTCTACGTTGACCCAACGCTCAAGAGCCTAACTGCAACATTTGATTCATGGCACAACCTTGAGGCATACCCAGGCAGTGCACAAAACTCGGTCAGATATGCAGACTGCGCCTACATGCAGATTCGTAGCTCACCGAACCCTGGATTCCCTCCCGATGCATTGGGATTCCAATTTTTACCAATTGATATCGGTAACAGTTCAGGAATTGGTTTCGGCCAAGGCTATGCTCAGCGTGCAGATGGATGGCAACTCGACAACAAAATCAGTACAGGGTGTGCAGGCCTAAACACAGGTTCAGGTGTACCCAAGAATTACGGGCTCGCAGGTACTTCAACAACTGCTCAGAACCCATCGGGTTGGACAAGTATTGCTGTTGACCTCAATGCTTTCATAGGCGACTACGTACAAATTCGTTTTGTCCTTGAACATAACGGCATCCAAAACATTGTCGCCCTCGACAACAACATGTCTGGATGGCACATCGATAACTTCCGACTCGGAGACGTTCTACCACAAAATGCGAGCATGACCGTCCGGGGAATGACGCCATCGGTCTTCGGTGGAGAAAACCATCCCAATGGCTACGGTCTACTGAGCATTGAAGCATCCACTTCACTTACGGCTCAACTTTCCGTTGATGTTCTCGACTCCAACAACAGAGTCATCAACGATACCAGTGGGGTTCCAATGACCGATCTCAAAGGGGACATTATCGAACTTTGGGATATTGATACCTCAAAGTACTACTCAATTAATCTCAGGTTCAATTTCAATTCTGGCCCCGACCGTCTTTCTACCGCAGTGATGTACGGATTTAGCATGGGTACGAGAGTGGGAACAGGATTCAACGTTACGGATACAGGTCTGGCTGAAATTTCAGACGGAGTCTGGTCGACCATGGGAGGTGGGATGCCGATGATGTACACGCCCGAACTCGTCCAAGAAGGGTTTTCAACTTCGTTTAAACGGAGTAAATTCAGTTATCCTATTACTTCTGTGAAACCGTACATACAAGACGATTGCGCCGAACAACCATCGGTTAGCATTGTTCCAATTGGGTTCAGCGACCCGGTCAATCTAACGGATGGCGTAAAGACATCATTCTCAGCACCTATCTTCGGTTTTACATCCATTGTTTCCTATGCGAATGCATGTGATATCGGAGGAATATGGTTTGACCTTGAGTTTGGCCATCATGCAGAACATCTACGAATTGACGTCGCTAACGATGGAGATGTTGACTACGGATTTACCGAACCTGCGTTTGGGATGTTTGGACGCCAAACCAATTTCATATTGAACAAGGTTGACGGCATCAACTACGGCACAAGTGATGCATCCATGACATTGAATGTCAACGGTCAAGCAGAAGGTGGCTTCTTCATGCTACCACTTGGAGCCGAAGTTTCGTCAGCCGATGTATCGTTTGACGATGTCACCGTTCATTCTACCTCAGATATCAACGAAGGATTTGACTTGTCGCTCATGGCCGGTTCTCAATCCTTTGACCTGGGAGCAATGCCCAACAGCACGATCATAACAACGGAAGCGGTCGCATCACCGCTTCAATTGAAAGAAGGTCTGAACAGCTTGCTTTCCAATCCTTCCGTAGCCGGAAGTCACGAAGATAAATTTGGTCGCTACTGGGTCACCTTTAGACTAGCAGTTAATTCACCCAATGCATCTTCCGGAACATCGCTCAAGGCTCTTGGATTGGATATCATTTACAACTATTCAACCACCATCAACACGCTTGATGGATTTGACATCGAGCTCAACCAAGGTGTAGCCCTATGGGCCGGTGGAGGGGCAAATGCCATTGTACCAATAGCGGTCCACTCCGATACCGGAGGTGGCGTAGAGTTCAGTTCCCTATCTGTAACTTCCAGTACAGGCTATGCAAACACGCTTTCAGTAACAGGTAACCCTGTTGGTCTGTATCCAAACGGCGAAATTTACGAAGTCATAACCACTCATGCAGTAGACCCGTTAACGGGTACGTCATTATCGGAGGCATGGGTTACCTTTGAAACTCCCACCGATTACATCAAGATTTCATGGTCTGACTTTTTGCAATTTGCAGAAGCCAGTGACGAAAACAATCTCATCACCCTTGAGTCAACCTCCTCTGTATCACCCATTACAAATGGACAACAAATCACCTGGCACTTCCGTGTCAACTCTAATTGGGACGATACAGAGGCTGTTCGGATGTATGCAGGATTGACCACCGCCAGCAATGTCAACGGTCTGCCTGATGCTTTGTTGTTCGATCCGAGTGTAGGTAATGCTGTTGAAAATGACGCAGGAATCACAATGTTTGAGTTGCAAAACAGCATCGGGGTTGCGCAATCCCTCACCACTGCTGAATCGGGTCAAGACATCAATCTTGTCGGGCAAATTCGCCTTGAAGACCTGTCGTTTTCACCCGACCCTGCCGCATATTTCCTTGTCCTTGAACTCAAGCATGTCAACAATACCGATGGAAACATCACCGTAGAGTGGGAAGAAGTGGCCAACCGCTCCGGAACCATTGGTGGTGACTTTAATTGGAATGTAGACCTAGGTTCTGCTGCTGGAAGCGAAACCTATCGCTTCGCTCTGCGTGGATACGAAGGCGGAGATATCCTTTGCCCACCAACCACGTACAATCCAGATGAGACCTGTGCAATTCCCTTTGATATTTCCATTGATACATATGAGCCCAATTTGCTTGATATTGAAGTCTTGAACCCTGGTACCGATAACGATTGGCGTTTGTTGCTCGATGACACTTGGGTTGTACCTCAAGAGTCTCAAGATATTCGGATGAGTAGCCAAGACCTGCCAAACCCACCAGCAACGCTTGACCTTCACTATTGGGTGCAATACGACCATGATTCTAACGGTGATGGAGTACCCGATGCTTCTGAGTATGCAACCATCACCCTTCAGAGTGATGGAGAGGCACCAACTGCAAATTACAGTGGCGTATACAACGATTATGCTAACGTGGGCCAAGACCCAGCAGGCAAGGTTTCCCTTTGGATTGAAGGATACGACCTTGCAGGAAATTCAATTGATGGTGGAGGTCCAGGTTTTGAGAACGACAAGGTCACCTATGTTTCCATGTCTTCGGAAAGTCCAGTTATCCGTAATTTCTTCATAGAGGATTCTCAAGGAAGTCGCTTGCTGAATTCGCCACAATGGCAACTCATAGACGGAGGCGTTTGGAATCAAACCATGTATGCTGGAAATACTTACCATCTTGTTGCAGAAGCAAACGATGACAACGGTTGGAGGGATGTTGACCACTTCAAGATCGTTCTTGACAAATCCGTCGGTATGGCAGACCTAACCACCTTGTGGTACTTCCCACGTAATAACACTGCATGGACGGATAGCCCCTACATTGACATCGTTCAAGAAGACGATGAAAATGACGGGCCGACGCTTCGTGCTATGGATGGAACTGCTCTCATTGACCCGTTCGAA
>CAXAHZ010000089.1:0-6416 GCA_963968875.1 uncultured euryarchaeote | reverse complement strand
CTTGCAAAGATGACCAAAAAAATTAGCCGTTTGAAAATGGTGCTTGGAACGCTAAGAATCGACCGGCTTCATGTGGTTGGCGTAGGCCCGCTTCGGCCGCGAGGAAACATCAAACAAGCTGCTCTATTGCGGCGTATACTCAAAGATGGTAATCAAACACATCCTGCTGTATCTGGGGCAACATTACTCAGCGACATGGGTGCAGTAGAGCAGACTAAAGAACGGTATCATGCGCTCCTCAAAGGCAAATTATCGGTTGTTGGTGAAGGCTGGTCCGGACTTGTTGGGCGTTTGGCTTCTGCTTTGGACGAAGTTGGCGTGCTGATTGAGGCCGGGTGTGATGTTGTGTCGGTTGAGAATGGACTTGTCACTCTTGCTGATAAACGCGAACTCGAAACCGACATCATCATCGTTGCCTGTGGTTGGAAAAGAGCAAAAAAATTACTTCTCCCGCTCTGGAAGGACAGTCAACCAAACCTGTCTCCTATTCTTGCTAGCACCGTGGATGTCGCACTAACATCTCGCCCCCTCAGTCAAAGGCACGGAATCGTTGATGAAGAACGGGGGGTCGCTATTTTGGATTATGGAAACATCCAACCGCGTCTGAATCTAGGAGGCTCACTCCTCACATCGGTTGCCTTTGAACGCCAGGGAGAATCTCACGAAGAGCGTCTCATTCGCCTCAATATTGCCTTGGATGATCATGCCCCTGGATGGCGAAAACACATCATTCATGAACGTCAGCAGCGAACGATCACCGTGCAAACCGTCGGCGTTAAACCAAGTTACGACGACCTTTCTGAACACGGGATTCTCTTGGCTGGCGAATGGGTCTCCAGCGCGTTCTCCCTCTCCGATGGAGCAGTAGATACAGGAAAAGCTGCTGGCCGAGGCGTTTCATCCGCTCTCAATTGAAGCCTTATTCACCTTCGCCTCCACCGACGGTTTATGCGATTCGTTTCATGGAATGTCAACGGCTTACGGGCCGCCATCCGTAAAGGAATAGACTCATACTTTGTGGACCTTGATGCTGATGTAACGATGCTTCAAGAAACCCGAACGTTAGAAGAGCAACTCCCCAAAAACTGGTCATGGCCCAAAGAATGGCAGGTCACGCTTCATCCAGCAGAAAAGAAGGGGTATTCAGGAGTAGCAACTGCCTCTAAGGAACCGCATAACGTTCTCTTGAAAGGCCACGGCGGGAGTACGGACCCTTCGGACAGTGAGGGACGGGTTTTGGTTTGCGAACTCAACGGAATTGTTTGTATCAATACCTATTTGCCAAGCGGTTCAAACAAAGAAGAACGGCAACGGTTCAAGGAACAATGGATGGCAGAATGGCGAAGTTTCCTTCTCCCCTACATTGAAGACAAGCGACCCGTTATTGTCTGCGGCGACCTAAACATTGCTCATACAGAGGATGATATTTGGAATCCAAAGGGCAACGCAAAATCTTCAGGTTTTCTTCCCCATGAACGCTCGTGGTTCAGTGATTTACTGAACGACGGGTGGACGGATGCATTTCGTCACCTCGCCGGAGAGGGCGACAAGACCTACTCATGGTGGTCCAATCGCGGTCAAGCAAGGGCGAAGGACCGAGGGTGGAGAATTGATTATTTCCTTTTGAATGAAACAGCAGCCCGTGCTCTGAAAGATTGTTTCATTGTTCGCCAAGGCGGTTTGGATGTATCGGACCATGCCCCAGTGGTCTTGGATCTAGAATTGTAACGGGCTCATTCGCCAAATAAGCGATGGCGGTATCGAGATACAAGGCGATACACACCGTCCCTCAAAGGAAGCGGAATAAGCCATGCAAAAGGATACCACATCGCATAATACCATCGTAGGTAAAGCAACAGTCGGATACTTGCTGCAGACCTGATGTAAGGGCAACCGTCTCGAATGAGGTACATTGAATCTGCTTGTTGCATCTTGGAGGGAAGTCCAGCGGTGAGTTCCCTTCCCCTTTCCTCCTCAATCCCATGGATCTCAAGATTCTTCGATGCTGACTGCCTTTTGGATACGAAATTCGCAAGTCGGTTGCATACAACACATGTAGCGTCGATGAGAAGAACATCTCCCACGTGATCCACTCCTCAATCGTCGCTTTCTACGACATCAAAAGAAACGAGTAGCGCATCAACGGTGTCGCGAAGCCGTTGCAAATCGTCTTCGACAACTACAACGGTAAGCGTCACCGCCCCACCTTCTTCAGTGGGAGCGATATTACACGAATGCTCCTTAGCAAGTTCGGCCAATTGAGCAGCGGTGGCATCATCGCCAGTCCACATAAGCGTCATCTCGTGGCGTTCCGACATAGCAGGGTCTTGGGGTGGGCTGATATGAGGCTAATCCCCCCACTCTACATGGTCCAACCCTCCGATGACCCGTCTGTCGTCGCCGGAAGCGGCGGAGTGGTTCTGGGAGAAGCAAGAACGAACCATGAAGGCCGTCAAGCTTTGTTGCTTGTAAGGGGTGAAGAAGATACGTCAGAATTTGAGGCATTGGTTACCACAATGGGAATTCAAGTGGTCGAGGTGATCCATCAAAAAGGCACATCGGACCCAAGAAGTTACTTTGGAAAAGGCCGTCTACAGGACGTTGCTGATGAACGGCAAAGCGCCGTTAAAGGGCACCCATGGGCCAAGGTAGACCTTGTCCTCATTCATACGAATGCAACGCCGAGACAATTGGTCAACATCAGCCAAACCATCGGTTTGGAATTATGGGACCGGGTTCGCCTTCTCCTGTCACTTTTTACATCACACGCTTCATCGGTCGAGGCCAGGACCCAGGTTCGTATTGCACAACTCCAATCGGACCGTACGGTTCTCCGTGAACTGATGCATCAACAGACAACGGGCGAGCGGGCCGGATACGGTGGAGGCGGTGTGACGGCACTGCAAAACGTAGTGGCGACCGTCAGCCGGGAGCTAACCAATCTTCGTCGTAGACAAACACGACAAACCAATGCACAACGAGAGCACCGCCGTCAAAGAGTACGCAGTGGGGCGGTTACTGTGGGGCTGATCGGTTACACAAACGCTGGAAAATCGTCTCTCTTCCGGCTCCTTTCGGGGAAAAAGGTCCTTGTGGAAGACCAATTGTTTTCCACCCTAGAAACGACAGTAGGGCGTATGGAAGACAGCCCCCGCGTTCTTCTTGCGGATACAATTGGATTTATTGATAACATACCAAATGCTACTCTATCGGCATTTAAAGCAACTCTCGCTGAGGCGCTAGAAGCCGACTTAACCCTTGTTTTAGCCGATGCCTCAGACTCACCCCTCGAATTGGAACGAAAACTTTTGACGACCCGTCGCGAAGTGTTTGAACGACTTTACGGTGAGTCGGTGGATGAAGAATTCCCCTGGAATCCAGACATGGACTCCTATCATCATTCAATGCAAGTTGTTTTGACAAAAATTGACCAAGCCGATGAACAAATGCTCGATGAGGCGCACGCCACGGTAGCAAGCCTCGGCTTCCCTCCGGCCCTCGGCATTTCATCGCATTCGGGATTGGGCATCGCCCAACTGAAGAAGTCCATTCTCCGCCATCTTTTTGGCTCACCTTCAACCATTCACGTTCATCCATCGTTAACCAATGAAGGCGATGCTGTAGAGCGAATCGTGTCCGATATTTACGATCAAGGCATGGTGACTTCCAACGAGCGAGATCCAAACGGAACCGTTTCCCTAATTGTTTGGCTCACGCAAGCAGCGCGCCAGAAGTTGATTGCGCGCTGGAAGAAGCGCATTGAAGTCAAGTAGGGCCACCGTTTACCGTAGAATATGGCCGATGAAGCGGAGGGCGACACTCCGTATCTTGACGAGGTGATCGACGAGACGCCCTTGTTGTTCGCCTCTTCAGGTGCAGTATTGACCATAGAAGACCCCAACATGCACCCCGTTGGTCGGGCAACAGCCGTATTTCTGCTCTTCATCTGCTTACTGGGTTTCCTCAACGGAATGGACTATGCAACTCCTGACGACGGAATCATCCGGCCCGATGAATTCGTGTATCGTTTGGCCCAAACAGCTCCGGTTGAAACAGCCACGTTCCGAGGGACCGTACTCGATGATGAGGGTTCACCCCTTGAAGGCGCAGTTGTCTATCTGTCTTGGCTGGACCGTGAAGCACAAACATGGCTTTCCAAAGAAAACATCACCGGTCAAAACGGAGCATTTGAAATTGAAATGTTGACGCCAGGATTGATCCGAGCCGACATTATTGTTGAACGCGATGGCCATCGGGATGTGTACTCAAATCGGGTCCTTCTTTCACCCCCTGCCCTCATTGAGCCGATTGGCTTCACAACCCTTACTTTCACCGTTCCTTCGTCAGAGGAATTCGCTCAACAACCCTGTGAAAATCCAGATATAACCGATTGTGAGATTCGTGCCATTGATATGACGCCGACACAAATGGAACACCCCCTCATGGACCCCAGTGCTGCTGCTACGTACATCATGATTGGTTTTGCTTTCATGGGCTTGGCCATTATTGGAGCTGGATTCAGCGTCTGGTCTCTCAAAAGCGGGTCAGTAGGGATGCTACGTACGGCAGCAGGAATCTCTATTTTTACCATGGGCCACTATTATTCTGCGTGTATCCTAGGCCTCATGGCGTTTATGCTGACGTTTGCAATACCGAGAAAACAGATTCCACTGACCGATTCTTGACTTCGTCAACAGACCCAATTGACCTTTCCAGTATCAACATCATACATTGCACCACGGACTTCTACATCATTTTTGAGAAGAGGATTTGACTGTAATTTCGCGACATCCCGGCGGAGTTTTTCCTCAGCATTTTCAATCATTCTCGGTTCAAAGGATGAAAAATCAAGTCCGCTTAATTCCTCAAGGGTTCTTTTCACATCTGACACGCTAAGGCTTGCCATCGCACACCGGGTATGGGGCATGATCACGATGTTATCGCAATCCAACAGGTAACTTCCAAGAACAATATCTCGTTCAACTTCAGGATTCAGTTGTCCGCCACCGTTTCGAATGACCTTCATGTCACCTACTTTAAGGCCGAAAATATCGTGAGGGACAATACGAGAATCCATGCAGGTAAGGAGTAAAAGATGGGCCTCAGCTCTTCCCGGTACATCGTGTGCACTGAACGATTTGACATATGCATCGTTGGCATCGCTGAGTCGATCGGTGAACGAAGACATGGTGGCTCATCCCCCTAACGTATGGCGGTAGCATTTTGTTCTTGCTCGTACTTCTTGATTTTTCCGTGAATCATCATAATTTCACGCAAACAAGCGACCTCCTTATGTCGGAAGACTTCTGCCTTCAATCATGGACCTCAAAGGCGCTGCATGGATGGTGCGCTCCTTGGGGGAAAGTGTGTCAATGGTAGAAGTCATGCCCAATGGCGATGTTTTCGCAGGCGGTTGGGATGGGCGTTTGGTGCGCTGGGATGAACAAGGAACGGTGCGTTGGTCAATTGAAACTGGAAACAGAATCAGTGCCATTGCCATCAACGATGAAGCCATTGTAGTTACCAGCGGCTTGCATCTTGTGGCTTTGGACCCTGAAACCGGAAGCCAGCGTTGGTCTGTTGCCCTTGAAGGAAGCGCTGACGATGTCCGATGGTGGAACGATGGGATTTTAGCCGTATCATCCGTGTACGACATTGAGCACAATGACTTCCTTGAGTCGGCGCTTTGGAGATTTGATTCAAGCGGAGAGTGCATTTGGGTTGAGCGAATGGATGAACGTCCTTGGGTCGTTCTTGAACGTGATCCAGACCTCTATGCAGGACTTGGACGTCCTCGTTGTGGATGGTTAAAAATCGGTAAAACGCCACCGTTTGAACACGTTTTGCCTCCGACTTCTTTTCCAGTAATGAGCGGTACATCTGGACGGAAGCACATGCTGTTTGGACAAACAGATGGGTCGGTCGTGAGTCACGAAACCAAGGTTGTAAGCACGGAATCTGGAGCGGTTGAGCACCTGAACATCCTTCCGGTCGGTTTTGCAGCCTCTACCGATGCAGGACACCTCACGATTCGCAACGATGCTGGGGAACTTCAATGGGATTCAAAGGGCGACCCAATCGTGGCTCAACACGAAGGATTGGTTGTTGACGGCAAGCGTCTTGTTTGGGTTGCAAGAGCAACGGGGGATGCTGGTAAACTATCAGTTCACGACGCTCTTGACGGCTCAGTAATCACCTCAGCATCGCTGTCCAGAATTCGTAGTATTGCCAGTACACCTACGAGAACAGTGGTTGGATGCGAAGACGGTGAAGTGCTTGTTTGGGATTCTGAACTTCTCTCGAGACGATTGACTCAAGGCAGTACAAGTGAGGATGGGCCGGTGGATGAACGAAAAGCTGCATTGCAAGCAAAACTCCTTGCTTTACGCCAATCCAAGTAATCTCATGCAAGGGTA
>CAXAHZ010000088.1:0-6494 GCA_963968875.1 uncultured euryarchaeote | reverse complement strand
CGATAAAGGAAAACTTCTGAACGGGCTATCGGTTTTGAGAGCATATAATGCATGGTTCCTGAGGTCATTTCATCACGGACAAGACCCGTGGCCATGAACAACGGGACAAAGATGCCGATGAGGAAAACAAAACCAAACTTACCAAGGGCTAAAACGAAAGCTCGGTGGATGGATTCCTTGGCATACGCATCATCATCTGGATCTTCGTCAACCCCTCTATCGCTGAGGATTGCGGTTGAAAAGCCGTTGTAGTAGGACGGTTCGGTCAATTTCACGTCGCAAGGGATGTTGTTGTTGTTGGTATCCTGTTGAGACGCAGTTTTTTCCTCTGTTCTGCAATCTCCGTCATCATCGTAACCATAACTTCCAGACGCCAAAGAGTCAATGTCAAAGTCGTCTTCATCAATCCATTTCGAAGGGTCGTCTGGGGTGATGGACGGATCGAGCAAACCTGGGTGCGAGTCAGGATCCATTATGTCGGTGCCATACAGGATTTCTTGCCCGTTGGGATAACCGTCCATGTCAAAATCTCTTGAATCACCGTCGTTGTCGATGGCATCGTAATCTCGCATCATCGAGTCAATGTAAAACATGGTCAGTACGGCCATGGCAAGGAAACCAACCCCCATCACAACCCAAGTTGAAAGTCGCTTTCGTTGTTGACGGAGGGTAAATTCCGCTACGGCCATTGCTTTGCGGTCCAGTGCCCGCCAAATGGTGGGTTTGTCGCTCATGCGCCTCCCCCCGTCAGGTGGCCAAGCAATGATTCAAGGTCGTCATCTGGATTGTCAATGAGGGTCACCTTGTGTCCATTTTCAACAATGAGTTTCGGTAGTTCTGAATGTAATGACCCAAAATGGTAGGTTTGGATGAGAAGTTCTGTATTGCTGGGGAAACTCAATCCAAATACCGCTGGATGGTCGAGGATGTCTTTGGCGAGCGAACGGGCATCATCACCAACGATTCGTATGGTGTGAGGTATTTCGTCAAGTCGTTCACGAATGGCATGAAGGTTACCAAGTGCCACAAGTTTGCCTTGATGGAGAATGATAATTTGCTCGGTAATACGTTCAATTTCACTGAGGATATGGCTGCTGACAAGAACGGTCCGCCCCATTTTTCCTAGTTCCCGTATGACGTTCATAACCGTCGTTCTAGCAAGGGGGTCGCAGCCTTGCAATGGCTCATCAAGAATGATTAATTCTGGGTCGTTGACCAACGCATGGGCAATTTTAGTCCGTTGCCTCATACCTTTGGAAAATTGCCCTATCTGCTTGTTTGCCACGTCGGAAAGACCAACGAAGTCCAACACTCGGATTGCTTCTCGTTCAGCCTTCTCTCGGGTCATTCCATGCAGGCGAGCAAAGGTGCTAACAAAATCAAGAGCCGTCATCCAATCGTGCATCTTTTCATGTTCTGGGACAAAACCGACTTTTGCATAGGGTGCAGGGTTTTTCCAAGGGTCGGTTCCAAACAACTTCACCTCTCCAGCAGAAGGTTTCAATTTGCCCATGATGAGTTTGAACATCGTAGATTTACCTGCTCCATTCATTCCAAGAATACCGGTGACGCCTCCACTCAACCCAAGGGTGATGTTGCTCAAAGCATGGATTCTACCGTACGATTTAGACACTCCTTGGAAATAGACTACCGGCATATCAACGTCCGGCTTCCACTCTTTGGTTTCGGCTTTGCCTTGTTGTGTCGGGTCAGGCATCATTCACGGGTCACCTCCATTGATGATACACGGGATGCAAGAATGTACAATGCGACTGCATTCATTGCAACGAGAGAAACCAGAGAATAAGTCCACGGATACTGGTCGTAAGTTTGTTGAGTTCCGATGAGCGCTTGGCCCACATGAGCTACACAATCATACGGCGAGAGCAGATACAAAATTTCCCGTTCAAAGAGATTCTTTACGATAGCAGCGAGGGTTTTCGAGCCGAACAGAATTGCAATGAGGCCAATTCCTGGGAAAAACTTCCCCTGAGATACGCTTGAAAGAGAGAGTCCTATGCTTGTGTAGGTAATGATGAGTATTATTCCAGCCATAAAACCTGCAAGGAACATCGGAAAAACATCTACCATCCAGGACCACCCTCGCCCGAATGCAAGAATCTCTGCCATGAAGTACAGCATGTATGTGAGCAAGATCACCAAGGATTGAATCAAAGCGACGGAGAGGTACTTCATTCCTATGTAATCAAAGCGTGACACCGGTCGTGAAAAATAGAGTGCAGAAGTACCGTGTTGTCTATCTTCAGAAATAACACTCCCTACCAATAGAGCGGCTACGAGAGGGTAAAAAAGGACGTTCCTCGGGAAAAAACCCAACACATGTCCGTATAAATTATCTCGGCTTACCCCGAACAAGGTATGGAATTCTGCACTACCAAGGAGGCCAGATAGAAGTGTGAATGCAGCATCGCTGAGTGCTCCAATAAACGCGATCAGCAAAAATATCCGGGTTGGCATTGACCAGGGCCGGTGACCTTTCTTGAAGATTCCAAGTAGATGGTGGCGAAGGATGGCCCAGTTTCTCATCCAGCGGGGGTTAAGAGTTCCATCCCACGAGGTGTACTTTTGTTCAAAAACCTCACCACCTTTGGCGGTTTGTGCTGCCGAATCGGTGATGTCAACTTCATCTCCACTATCCGAGCCCCAAGCCACATCCATGCGGCCTTTGCCCGTGACCGGTGCTTCTGCATCGATGGGTTGTTCATCGGTCAAGATGCTCCACCTCCAAGGGATTCAGGGGCATCAACACGGCGTGCTTCAATTGGAGATGCCAATAAATCATCACTTGATTTCACTTCGTAACCGAGATTTTCCATAATGGCAAGGAAGAGGTCCTCAAGAGATGCTTCATACTCATGCATTCTGCGAATTTGAGCTCCAACTTCACTGGCTGCTTGGAGGATGTGGGTCGTAGTATCTTCATGGGTGTTGGCGATCCGCATGACTCTCCCTTCTCTCCTTACTTTGAATCCTCTGTCACGTAACAATTCTTCTAGAGGTGTTGCCCCACCCCACACGTGGATTTCGACTTCCCTGTCAATGGCTTTGAGGTCCTCTATTCGTCCTTGTGCTGCTAATTTTCCTTTGTGAAGCAGTACTATGTTTTCGCAGACTCTCTCGACATCCTCCATGAGATGACTGGCCATGAGTACGGAGCGTTCACCTTCGTGAACCATGGTATTGAGGGTGGATATCATGAACTCCCGAGTCTTTGCGTCCAATCCATTTGAAGGTTCATCTGCAATGATGAGCTCGGGGTCGTGTATGATGGCACATGCAAGTTTCGTTGCCTGTTTCATACCCGTTGAGAAACTTTTGATTTCCCGATACCTTTGCTCTCCCATGCCTACGAACTGGAGTGCTTCATGGGCGCGATTTTGGGCAACAACTGGGTTCATTCCCAGCAATTCACCTGAATAACGCACTTGATGAATGGCGTCCATCTCGGGATTGAGTGCATCGTATTCGGGCATGTAACCAATGCGTGAACGTATCGCTTCGCCTTGGGTTTTGATGTCCAAGCCAAGGACCGTTGCCTCTCCTGAAGTTGCTTGTATAAGGCCAAGAACGGTTTTCAGAAATGTGGACTTCCCTGCCCCGTTCGGGCCGAGCAAGCCCGTTGCTCCACGGGGTACGGAAAGGTTGAGATTTTCAAGTGCGACATGGGAGCCGTATGATTTTGTTAGCCCCTTGCTGTGAATGACAAGGTCGTCGTCCATAGGAGCCATAAAAAAACGAGAGAAACGACGACCCTTGAAGCCTTTGCCTCTTGGTTTACGAGTGAGACCTATTCTTTCTCGAGGAGTCCACCGCGGGTTTTGATGGCAATGCCCTTCGTAAATACACGAATCTAATCTGCATTGCATTGGGAAATCCCGTGTCCGAGCAAGCTCCCTTGCTGATTGACAATCAAGCATGATTCGCCGGGAAGAATCCATCGGTCGCATGCGATTACAAATCCGTGGAATACGTTTCTACCTTGACGAACATACGGCTCTGCATCAGGCTCTACTACAACCACTGCGGGGCCGTTTCCAGATGTACCGTTCCACTCAGGAGCAGGTATTGTGCTGGGATGTGGTTCATTTCGTTGATTGAAAATGTGCAATGCTCCAGTATTGGTCAGAGAGAGCCCCCCATCTCTCAAGCGAGGGCTCAACATGTGTACTCCTGCAGAATCAAGAACGTTCTTTACACGACCTTGTCGGTTGATTACATAAGATGCTCCTTGGGCAATTGATTCTGCAGCAGTCCGGTCCATATTGAGCATTACCATCATTTTCTCTATTGCCTGATGAAGGTTGAGCACATTATCCGCAGTCTTTCTGTCTTCGTTGTGAATCGGCATGTGGAGCATTTCAGTTGGTAAATTTAACCGTTCAAGCGCTTGTTCCATTCTTGCTTTGATTCCGTCGCCTTTTGCGTCAACACAAGCATAAGGGAATTCTCCGATCCCGAGTCGCTCCATTTCCCGTTTAATCCATAAGTCATCGGGACGATGGTCCAGTACCCATTCAGGGGCGTTGACATGGGCGAAGGGGTTGACGTCTTCAAGTGCAATTGGAATCAATCCTAGTGGTGTTAACATCAATGTTTGAACGTTTGGAATGTGATGCTGCAACCAGATGAATTGATCGATCAGCCGATCTCGAAAAGGGCCTCGTATTCCGTGGAAAATGAAGGCGTGCGTGGTATCTTCTCGTGCAGTCCAACGTGTGTGGATTGCTCGTCGGGCTTTCTGAATGTGGGGGCGGACAAATGTATCATCACCGGACCATTGAATTCCACCAACTCTCGGTGTTTGTTGATTCCATACAACCCAGTCCCACGAATCCTCCCACATCCCTCGGTCACCTTGGAGGTCTTTTGCAGCATCTCTGTCATTGTAGAACAAATCCCTACGATAGTTTCCACTGATTGCAGGGCGAGTTGAAAGCCAAAGGAAGGCTTCTCTTAACGCAGGATGTTGATGGCTACGCTGTTCAGCAAGTTGCCATATTTTTCCGTCGCGAACGGCTTGTTTGCAACGAGCAAGTTCAGCAAGAGTAACCTCGAGATTGTAATGTGCAAGGCATTTCTCTTTCTCATCAGCCGGCATTGAACGAACATCTGCAGGGGTTAGCATGGCTACACAAGGCATTAGCATCGGCCAATCCACCAAGTCGTCAATTCGCTCTGTACCCCAGGGTGTAAGCAATCGCCCGTCACGGGCAAAAAGAGCGTAAGCGGCTGAGTCAAACAAATCAGCGCCCAATGCAATGGACATTGGGAACAACATGGGGTGGCCGCATCCAAACATGTGAACGGGCCGATTTGGAGGTAAGTGCGGAAGGGCAGCCATCATGATTTTTGCATAATCTTTGTAGCGCTGTTGTTCCATCACAGGAACAATCCCTCCTATTGGGTGCACCGCGAAGTTATGTTTGGACATCAATTGGGCAGATAACTGACGCAACTTACGAAACACTCCTCCTTGAATTGGGCCATTGAGCATCGTATCACCCGATGCGTCAACACTTGCTTGTGCCCGGTTTACCGTTTCATGGACTGCTTCTTCAACTTCCTTTTCAGTCATGTCCGGTCTTGAGAACACATCGAGCATGGTTGCGATATCTACGCCGATTGATTGCTGGAACGTTACAATCTCTTCTACACCGACTTCAACATCTCCATACATGTACGATTGGAAGGTTCCCGAATCGGTCATGACCACTCCTGGGAAATTCAGCAAGGAGTGAACTCCATTTTCCTGAGCTTCGGATTTGAGGTCATCGTGCTTCCAAATGATGTAGGAATTGGTAATGAGTGCTCCGATTCCGTATTTGTCCCACATAACCCTTGGTTCAATCGTCCTTATATTGGGGTTGACCACGGGAAGTAAAGCAGGAGTTTCCAAGACGCCGTGTTCAGTGTGGAGTTTACCAAGACGAGCACGTCCATCTCTCTGCGTGACCTCAAATTTGCCCCTGTCCTGTTCTCTGCATGGTTTCGGGTCCTTTCGGGTACCATCGCTCCATGCCGCCATGTACAACCCTCCGCACTTAAACTATCAAAGCCTCGGATGAGATGGACACACTTGTTGGTGTTTATGGGTCAACAAATTCAACGGCACCGTGTGCTAGTATGAACTCACGACCAAGTTCGTCAAACGTATCGAGGAGAGCAGAAGAAAAAGTGATCGAATTTATTTCAGAATCTTGTTCAAGGTCTGTTTTCACGCCTTCAAGCGTGCCGGGGGCTGCTCCACAGGATAAGCAAGCTCCAGTCAAATCTAAAACGATGTCGAGACCGTTTTCGTTAGCCTCGTAGCGCGTCACCGAAATTCCCCCTCCATGGCCGTCCAAAGCAGCACGAACTGCCCCTAGCCGGGACAATAATGCTGGAACAAAGTGAGGCGACGTAAGGAGTTCACTGAGCGGGCTGTTTCGCAGTCGCTCTTCTTCTTCTGCATCGGTGGATTCTTCGATGCGGCG
>CAXAHZ010000087.1:0-6538 GCA_963968875.1 uncultured euryarchaeote | reverse complement strand
TTGTACCAGTTAAGCAGAATGGATGTTGCCAATGTTCAAGCCGAACACAATGAACTGAAAGTTCGGATCGCAGATCTTGAAGACATCATTGAATCCAGGCCCCGCAGACTCGACATCCTCAAAACAGAACTGAACGAAGTCGTTGACCGCCACGGTGATGAACGCCGTTCGTACATCGACCCAATGCCGCTATCAATGAATCGGGAAGACCTCATTGAGGAACGGGCCATTGTAATCACCCTGAGTGAAGACAATTACATCCGCCACATGCCAGTTGAAATGTTCCGAGTTCAGAATCGGGGTGGAAAAGGCCTCAAAGGTGTTGCAACCAAGAATGAAGATACGCCACAGCTCATTGTTACGTGTTTCAGTAAAGACCGTCTACTGATATTCACCGATAAAGGTCGCGTCTACGGACTCAAGGCTTGGGAGACTCCTCTCGCTAGTCGGCAAGCACGTGGAAGCCACATTAGAAACGTAATTGGAAAGATTCAGGATGATGAAAATATCGTGACAATCTTACCGGTTACTCGCGACTTACTCGAGTCTCCGGAAGGCCACTATTTGCTCTTTGCCACACGAATGGGTCTAATCAAGAAAACCAAACTTGAAGAATATGTTCGGATTAATCGTAACGGCAAATATGCACTTAAGTTCAAGAACGAGGAAGATAGTTTGGTCAACGTTCGTACGGGCACAGAACATTCAGAAATAGTGATGATTTCAAGCACGGGATACGCAGTTCGTTTTGATTGTTCAAGAATTACTGCAACAAGCAGAAACACTTCTGGAGTCTGGGGCATCTTTACTGGTGACAGAAAGACAAGTTCACGTACGGGCGATGGAGGGCATGTGGTTGCCATGATTTCATCTGAAAACATAGACACACAAATCTTGACGATTACTCGGAATGGAATGGCAAAGCGAAGCCGCTTAGGCACGTCTGAAAGAGTTCCTGATCTCAATGCAGAAGGCATTCAAAAGGTTGACAAAAATACCGGTGAAGGTAAGATGCGAACGGATGGATACCGAAAGACCAAGCCCGGTGCAAAAGGCGCATACACGATGGACTTAGACCACGATAATGGGGATTATATCATCAGTGCAAGACAGATACCAAATCTTGATGACAACTTGTTCTTGTTAACCAAGAAAGGAATGATGATTCGTATCAACGCTGGCCAGACCAAGGAAACTAAAGGCAAGAAGTCTAAGGGTACTCGGATAATGGAATTGAGAAACGCAAAGAAGACCGGATTTGATGACCACATTATCTTCGCTGCTCGGCTCCCTGCCGAATTGGTTGAAAACGACGCCCATGAGGACGATGAATTAGGCGATTCTGAAGAAGAATGAACTTCTTGCTGAAGCGACGCATTCAAACATGAAGGCGCACCGTGTAGCATTGCGGGGGCCAACTCGGCCTAGCGAAAGGTGATGACTATGCAAGAGAGTTCACTCATTTACGATTGGAATGCAGTAGAATACGAGTTTAATCGAAATCCATCCAACCATCCGCACGGTGTTTGGTTCGATGATGAAACACTTCGGGACGGTCTACAGAGCCCAAGTGCTCGTAACCCATCCATTGAACAAAAAATTGAATTGCTCAGTTTCATGGAACGTCTTGGTATTCAGAAAGTTGATCTTGGCCTTCCTGGCGCAGGCCCCTTTCACCGAAATCACATTGATGCCATGCTCACACACATCAAAGAAAATGATTATTCAATTCGCCCTGGTGCTGCAGTTAGAACCCTAATGGGAGACATTGAACCTCTTGTTGAAATGCAAGCGAAGCATGAAATGGAAATACAAGCATCGGCGTTCCTCGGCACCAGTCCAATCCGTCAATTTACAGAAGGATGGACAATAGAGAAGCTTATTTCAACAATGGAAGGAGCAGTCTCTTACGCAGTTGAAAACGATGTTCCCGTGATGTTTGTGACTGAAGATACGACACGTTCAAACCCGGAAGATGTCAAAATGATCTATCAAAGAGCGATGGAACTTGGTGTTCGCCGTCTCTGTGTTTGTGATACGTGTGGACACGTAACTCCAAACGGTGTCAAGAAACTTCTGTCGTTTATTGATGAAGAAGTAATCAAGGATGCTGGTTATCAGAGAAGGGAGATTGAGGTCAACTGGCACGGTCACCAGGACCGTGGGCTCGGTGTGGCAAACAACATTGCAGCGGTTGAAGCCGGGGCAGATGTCATTCACGGAACCGCCCTAGGTGTAGGTGAACGTGCTGGAAATGCACCGCTTGACCAAACTTTGGTCAATTTGAAACTCATGGGTGTTATTGATAACGATTTGACGCTGCTTGATGCATACATGCAAAAGGCGAACGAGTACATTGAAGTGCCTTTGCCACGAAACTATCCTGTCTTCGGTGAGGATGCGTTTGAAACTGGAACCGGTGTACACGCATCAGCAGTCATCAAGGCCATGAAGAAGGGTGACGACTGGCTTGCAGACCGAGTTTATTCCGGTGTTCCTGCAGGTGACTTTGGTCTTAAGCAAGTGATTAGAATTGGTCATATGTCTGGTCGTTCGAACATTGTTTGGTGGCTTGAACAGAATGGAATTGAGGTCTCAGATGAATTGGTTGCCCATCTGTTTGAAATCGCTAAGAGTCAAAAGAGAAACATGCTTGATCAAGAAATACACGAAGCAGTGGCCTCATTTGCGAATTAATGATGAGCTTCGGTCACCAAAAATAGTAGACCACTAATCCAGAAAAAAGAAGGACAACTGTGGTCCAATAAAGGGGTTTAACCCACGCACGTTTTCCAAATTTCTCGTCTAGTGTATCGCCCACTGCTACAAAGGCTTCTTCGGCGAGTTCTGATGATATTAGTTCTATTGGCATTCATTGACCCCTTTGTTGGAATGCTAAAAACCACATGAATCTTTTCCCGATGGGATACCATAATACTCAGGCTTATTCTTCAAATTCTTTTGCTTCGTTGGAGGTTTTTGACCTAATCCACTCTGAATCCACACTGCCGCCGCTCCATTCTCCATCCAATGAGATCTCGCTGATCTCATGTTCCTCTCGCCAGACAGGTACTTCTTGACTTCCGTTGATGATGAATTTTCCATCCTCGTCAATTTGCTCTTCTAAGAGTGAAAAGTGCTTTGAAATTGGTAAAAAGTGACCAACCGGCATGCCTGCTGCAGTAAATGGATTGGTTGCGGCTCCGATGATTAGGCCGTCCTCAGGGGCAACGATATCAACCGTCATTCCGGGGGTGCCAGGATCCGAAATTGTTGCGAGAACTTCACCTTCCCTCATCACACTTCCCGCACTCACAAACATGTCCAAAAGCCCCCCTTCTCCTGCCCGAAGCCATCTTGAACCACTGGCCATGATTCTGAACCGAGGTCGGTGCGGGTTTCCTGGGATCATTCGTAAGGACCGTAGAATGTTCATGACGCCGTGAACGGCGACTTTTACGGATTCGTATCCGAGATAATCTGCTCCTCCCCCTTCGTATGTGATGACAGGGATTTCAGCAGCGTTGGCAGTACGCCGGAGAGAACCCTTTGGGGGTGTTGAGTCCAAGATGAGTTCGATTCCAAAGGCTTTTGCAAGTAAGTAAGAACTTGAATGAGTTAGGTCGACACGAACTTGAGGCATATTATCCCGGCCTTTTGCTGCGCTGTGAAGGTCGATGATGCCGTCTGAATCCTCAATCAAGTGCTTCCAAATTTGGTGTGCTACACGCTTTGTTGTTGAGCTACCAGGGTCCCCTGGAAATTGTCTGTTGAGGTCCCTGCCGTCTGGAAAATACCTTGATTTGGCCCTATATCCTGGCAGATTTAAGACAGGAACAATTCGGAGTGTTCCAGCCATTGATTTTGGGTCAAGAGGACGACCTTCGTCTGTAAACGGGTTGCTCAATAGATGAGTGCAGGCTGAAGGCCCTGTCAACTCGTCACCATGGATTCCGCCAAGCACCGTGATGCACGGTCCGGGGCGAGCGCCGTGAATTACCGTTACCGGGACTGGCCAAGAATCTCCCAGACTTACATCGAGAAGGGGCAGAGGTACGGTTCGGAGCGTTCCAGGTTTGATTTTCTTGCGAAAGAAGCGTATGTCGCCCCATTCCGAACTTCGGTCCCATTCAGGACGGTCCTCGGTTTGGTGGGCTTTCATGGCTTCTTCTATCGCCATTTTACGGCGCTTGGGCAATTCATGAGCAACCCGAACTTTGCGAACCTTCGCTTTCTTTCGGTCCGCCATGGCTTTGCCACCGATTACACCATCATGAACCATACGCTACATTTTGCTTGAACGGCAACAACCAAGAAGCGTCACCAATCACGCCGTGATATGTCTCAAAGCGTTCAAAGAGAATATGCCCCATCATCAATTTGTTTTGGTTGTGGGCCTGCAAATGAACACGGTCTTCAAATTGACTCCCACCGTATCGAAAATGGATTGATTCTACATTATACGCCTGAAGACCACCATCAAGCGTTTCCTGGTATGATTAACGGTGGCATCATCGGAACGTTGTTGGATTGTCATGGAAATTGGACTGCAGCAGTTGCGCTTATGGATTCCAATGGTTCATCTGAACCACCTTGTACAGTGACTGCATCGTACAGCGTAAAATTACGGCGCCCAACGCCGCTGAACACCGAACTTGTGGTTAGAAGCCAAATTGAATCGATCGAAGGTGATCGGGTAGAGGTCTCATTAACCCTTGAGGCAAATGGAAAGATTTGTGCAACTGGAAGTGGACTTTTTGTCGCTGTAAAAGAAGGTCATCCTGCGTACCATCGCTGGTCCTGAGTGATCTGTATGGTTCGGGCAAGTTCTGAGCAATTGACCCGTTTGGAGTCGTTAAGGAGAGATGTCGTTCAACGAATGGGAAACATTGGGGTATTTTCGGAACCGAATCTTGAAATCGCAGCAAGTGTACAACTGGGTCTCTTGAGAAAAAACTCCACCCAACGGCACGGCGTGACAAGGTGGACTCGCACGGGTAGTGATGTTGTACTGGAAACGGTAGACTTGCACCCGGTTCTTCTTGATGAGGAGTGGGCTTCTTATGCATTGTTCGTTGTGTATCATGAACTCCTTCATGCCATTGGATTTCGCTCTCATAACAAAACGTTCCGAAATTTGGAATCCCTTTGGCCTGATGTTCAGGCATCAAAACAAGGCCTTGACTTTACCAACCAGATGAGGCTTAAACGGGCCAAATGGCTTTGGAAGTGCCCGGAATGCGAAAAGGAGTTCCCCCGCCAGAGGCCCAGTAAGGGCAAGTACCAGTGCAGAGCCTGTGGATGTCGGCTTCTAGATGTACCATGCAGGACATGAAATCATAAGCAATGGCAGTTTCCGCTAAATGAGGGCAAGAGGATGAAGTATTCCCGAGCACTTGCCTTTGCAACACTCTTTTTACTCTCATCAATACTTCCAGCCTTCGTTGCTTCAAGTCAGGCTGGAATCACCTCAAAATTAGACGGTGGCCATCTATTCCTATCGTGTCAATCAAGGGATGATTGCAGTTTGACCCCGGTCTCAATGGGTGAAGGGAAAATCTCGGGTCAGACCAGCGCATCTCCCTTACAACCTGAGATGTTAACCTTTGAATTTGATGCAGATCCGATTCAAACCCATTTGGCTATTCTTCCAGAACAACTGGATTTACTGGTTGTTGACTTCCGACATCAGGTCGAAACCGGTGGTTTGGTTAAGCCAAATATTGAATTCCGTCTCATTCTAGGACAAAGTGTTACGACTTGGGAATTTGAACGAGAAATCCTTCCCAGTTCCGGAACCTATCAGCCTTACACTCTTGAAAATGAAGACCTTGATCTAAGCAACAGTCGTATCATTTGGGGTGGAGAACAGGTCCGTCTTTTGATGACAGTAACCATCGACCAACCCGGTTCTTGGGAACTCAATATGAGAGGGCCATCCAAAATGGAAATGCAGGTCCCCTGGTCGGTTGATGCGGATGCAGCAGATGTGGATGAACCTTCATCAACGACCCAGCCAGTATCAACGAGCTTTGACACCGGTCACCAAGGTGCATTGGTTGGAGCCGATTGGGATTGTTGGTCCTTCCAAGTTGAAGAACACGAAGTCATGACGCTCATCATTGATTGGCAAGCCGTACCTATTGAGTTGGAACAACCGCATGATGTGCCTACCTTGGTGACGAAGGCGGGTAGGTTATCGCCACAACCAGAGGTCGTTACGGAATTGATTGATGATGACTTGAGAATTATCTATCGCTGGCGCAATCTTGCAACAGGAGAATACGATATGTGCTTACGAGGCTCATCAGACCGCTTCCAAGAATATTCCTGGGCTGGATTATTTGGTTATGAAGGCTCAGGGCCATCGGATTCTACAGGATTTTCCTCAAAGACATATTACCAACAAGGGACGGTCTATTTGGGAGATGAATCAGATGCATACCCACTCAAAGAGCAGGGAGTTTCCGTTTTGATTCTATCAATTGTCATGTTTGGAGTGTTCATGTTGATTGCTTTTCGTCCAACCACATCGTAT
>CAXAHZ010000086.1:0-6593 GCA_963968875.1 uncultured euryarchaeote | reverse complement strand
TCACGTGTGGAGCAGTCAGAACTTGCAATGTTCCATTACAACGCTGCTTTAGAGGCTATGAATGATGCTGGAGACCTCCATTCTTTGGTTGAAATTACAATTCTCTTGGGTGAAGTACTCCACGATGCTGGGCGTACAGAAGAAGCAATGGAGCATTATCGGGAGGCTCTCGTTATGGCAGAAGCCAACGATTTACGGATGCAAATAGGAGAGTTACTTACTCGTCTAGGAGGGGTGGCCCCTGACCGTCAAAGGCGTATGGAATATCTTCAGAGAGCCCTTTCTGTGTTCCGTGAATTGGGTGCACGTTCTCGTATGAAAGAAGTGCAAACGATGGTTCACAGAGCAGTAATGGGCCGTTGATCATTGAACTGCCTGTGGGCGATCAAGTGTTACGGTAGTCGTTCCGTTTTCATGGACAACCCATATTCGTTCAGCACCAGCCAACGGAATTTCTCCGCTATGTGTTCCACTTCCCGTGCCTGAGAGGAGGACTTCCATATCCAAAGGACCGCCTTTGTCAATCAATTCCATTGAAGTATCTGTAAGTTTGAGATAAAACAAGGATTCGTCCGCCTCTGTGGGCCTCCACGAAACCGATTCAGCATAACTCACATTCCCAATGCGACTCGCCTCATCAGCCCGTTCTACGGCGGCCGCTAAGTCATTCATGTTGGCTTCAACGGCTTCTTCGTTCCAGCGCAAACGCGTATTGGTTTCAATGTCCCACGCCCAAACACTGAACATTGTCATGAGCAATACCCCGAGCAGAAATGTGAACACGTATCCGAGTTCAGTAGCAGCCGCTCTGGTGTCCCTGGACAATCGTACTTGCCTCATGTCATTGCCTCCCGAGTTGTCACATCAAGCGATGAGAGTTGCAAGGTGAATTCAATTGCCTGGCCGTTGGTATGCCAGACTGCCTCTGAGGTGCCATAACTTGGGTCTGGGACCCATCCAACGTAGTCGGTAAGCAAATCCAGTCTCCCGGGATAAACCGTCCAGTCTTCACTTGCTTCCAAGCCGATTCCTGCACTGTCTGCGATTGCAGAACCATAAGGTGCTGACCATCCTCTACGAACTTCATATGCAGGAGTTGATGCCAATGAAATACGATGGACAAGTTCTATGTCGAGTTCTAAAATTCCAGCACCCGAGGCACTATCCGCAGTTGGATGCAATGATGGGATGGTCGCAGCAAAACGGGGCCCAGGTCCTCCTCGGTCCGAAGGAGGTACGACCACGTAGGGCTGGAATTCCGGATGGTTGGTGACTACTGCTCCTCCACTGAATGCGACCTCCATTCCAACGACTGAAGATTGGAATTGGTAAGCAAGTCGTGACAGATGGAAGGCCCACACGGTGCCGATTGTAGCATGTGTGGAGCTACCGTCGCTTCCGAGGACTTCAATCGCAACGCTTGATGGATGGCGACCTTCTCGCCATGCTTTTTGAAGGTCTATTTCGCCTCTGCCTCCCATACGCTCCCACGGTAAATCTGTAGTGATCCAACCGCTGGCTTGTGTACCGATCGCATTGCATCGTTGCTCACCATCGTGTGGGAGGTGGTACAACCCATTCGAACCCCCAAACCGCGTAACCCTTATTGGATGGTCTTTCTCTACAACGATGGTGGTTTCTCCTTCATTCAACGACAAATTATGACGGTTGTTGTTCTCCAAAAACACCCCTGATTCGTTGGCTACTCCACTTGCATTCCAAGTTGATGTATAGCCTGCGAGAGAGAGGGTAAATTGTTCACTTGTTGTGTTGTTCGTATTCAAGTAGGCAAACGACGCTCCCGAGAGAGACCCGGTATCTTGTGCGGGAATCATTGTAATTCCCGATGCGGAATCGGTGATGTTGGTTGCTCCAGATGCAGCCCATGTCACGAACACATCGCCATCCGCATCAAGGGTTGGAGCACCGGTTATTTGTTCCGGTGGCCAGGGGATTTGTTCAATGGAATTGGGTTGGATGGAAATGCCACCGCCTCTCCATGTTACCGTGACGATGGATTCTCCCGGGTTGGTAAATCTAAGCGTGCCTTCAGTGTTTGGGGGTAGGAACGAATTACCGAGATAGGCGCCGGTTGTGGCTGGCCAAGATGTGATTCCCGATGCATTGTTGTCAGCAGATGTGTACATCATTCGTGATGGAGCACTTGTCGTAATTTGAACCACTTGGTTGGTCGTGAGGTTCAATTCATGGTTGAAGGAAACAGCAGTCCGTGCCATATTGCTCGGCTGAGCGTAGTACAACTGAGTGCCCGTTACGGTTGTGATCTGAATCTGATTTGCTCGTTCACTGAGAATATGGATTTGGGATGGCCCTTCTTCCATTGGTACAGCCCAAGCATGACCCATTTTGTCCGAAGGCTCCCTGTCTGTTGGTTCCAGGTAGGTTGCCCCACCTGTTCCCTTTTGCGCCAAAACAACCAGTTCATGACTCGAGGAGACAGTAACGGTTCCGTATTGAGTGAGGTCAAATACTTCCATGTCATCAACTCGTAGGTCTTTTGAGACAAGGTCGGTTCCTGACTCGCTTAGTGTTACATCAACGGGACCAAGCGGCATTGCAAGGCCAGGCGCAACGGAAACGATGGCCTTGTCAATTTGAGCATCAACGGTGTAGAAGTAATGTTTGTCTGGGCCTTGGCGGAGGTCGGATACGCAAACTGAAGATATGAAGGATTCAGGGTGGCGGATTTCAAGCGTGTCATCAAAATCCAAGGCCCCTCTAGCTCGCAGGCTCATGTCTTCCTGCCATGTTGCAGAGTACCACATGCCTCCACGTAGTGAATCCCAAACCAGTGTGCCGTCTACTGGAATGAGCGTTGCTTTTGCGGAATCTCCAGGCATTCCCCGTTCGCTAAGTTCCGAGGTTTCATGAGCGAGTAGCGTCATTTGGGCAGACATGTCATGGCGTTCAATTGAACCTTCCAGTTCTTCAATGATTGGCATCATGGAAACCATCATCAAGCCAATAATAGAAAGGACTCCACCAAATAATAAGACGGTGGCTACTGCGGAAGAAACGGCTTCCTCTTCACGGGTCAGGTTATGTTTCAACGACCCACCTCCACTCGTTGGTAATCAACTTCAAAATACAACGGTAATCCCTGCGATGAGATCGTAAATCCATCGGAGCCACTTGCACGCTCATACGGTGAGAAACCAATGAAGGTGTCAAGCGTTCCTGCAGAACGTTGGATGGTGTAATCTGAGAGCCATGTTTCGTGATATTGCGGGGTGATGATGTCGTGCAATGCATTGAGGACGGTAAAACGAACGTTGTATGCTTCTCCAGTAAATAGGGTAAGGGGACCTAGGGAGACAAACTCCATGCCGATTTTACTTCCAGTTCCTACAGAACCGGTTCCCGTGATATCTGAGAGCAGGATGGATAATCGTAATTCATCGTTGGCCATACGATCAAATTCGATCATGGGCATGCTTGTTACATCCCATGCACCGTTAGGAAACCGCTCCGCCCTTGCATTGTTCATCAACACGATTTCATGCGACCCTTGTCCCAGCGAGGTGGTTACTTGCAGCCCCGAGAGTGAGGCATACACGGTTCGATGCAATGTGTCTCCTTGCTCATCAAATACGGTAATGATCATCCAGTGCGGATGAGTTGCATTATGGTTGACAAATACTTCTTGAGAGGTTGTTGGTACTGTACGTTGAAGCGTCATGATAGGGGTTTCAATCGTTAACGACCTCGCTGATTCATTGGCTGCGGTGACCGCTAGAACCGTATCATTGACTTTACGTATCTCTATACGCTCCTGAGGTGTAAAATCTGCTGAAACCATCCAATGCTCAACATTTTGTACGGTTCGGATGGATGTTGATTGCATGGCTAAAGTGTTGCGAAAGCCGGTACCTTCAGGAGCATTTCCAGCGACCTCAACCCTGTCTTCAATTCGGTCTGCTATACCGGTTGCCGAATTCCAGTTGGTGTTGTCTTCAAAATCGGACAAATACGGATTGAGAAAAACCCACACTCCGCCCATGATGGTAATGACCATAGCAAGGAGCATGACAACACCCAAAACCTCGCTTACAGCAAGCTCATCGCGACGTAAGCGAGGTGAGCGTGATGCGTCGGCGTGGCGGTTCACGAATGAGGACACGATGAGGTATCATTTAGCCATTGACCTTAAATCCCGGTCAAACCATCATTTGGTGACTTGTTTTTCCTGCCCCATAACGGCATGCGCATCTTGGTCGGTTCCGACATAATGTGAAAAATCTGGACCGCTTTGGAGGGATATTGTAAGATCGCCATTGAATATTTCATCGATATAATACAGAACAGTGGATTCAGCAATATGCGGCTGATTGTTCTTCTCGCTGAGGTGGGTGAGCGTTATGCTACGGGTTGCTTCTGTACAAACTTCCGCTAGAAACTGGCCGGTTTGATCGTTTGACAAGTGGCCGCCTCTTCCGGTAATTCTGTCTTTTAGCGAATAGGGATACGGCCCCGAAACCAACCTGTTGTGATCGTAATTTGCCTCAACTGAAATGTGTTCACAGCCTCTGACATGATTGACAAGTTCATCCGTCCATGAGCCGAGGTCTGTGATGATTGCAGCACGCTCCCCTGCATGGCTCGCAACGAAGGCAACATTCTCGGAACCATCGTGTGGGACCGGGACGGGGAGAACAGCAAGGTCCTCACCGATTCGGAGGAGGTCAAGTGATGAAAAGTACGTGGTTAATTTCGGGTCGAGGCCGAGTTCAAGTGCCGTACGCTCGTTGGCCAAAACTCTCATTTCCCATTTATTCTGACAGACCGCCGCCCCGCCACCGTGGTCTCCGTGATGGTGTGAAATGATGAGGCAATCAATGTCGGTTGGTTCAAGATTAAGTCGGGCAAGACGTTTTGCTAATTGTGTGCCGCTGAATCCCTGGTCCACAAGGACCTTGACGGTAGGGGTTTCGAGGAGCGTAGCATTGCCCCTACTACCTGTGCCAAGGTGAGTGATGGTCATCGGCATGTGAACGAGGATGCCTCGGCGCGGGGGGGACTTGAATACACCGATATAGCCACTTGAATTTAGCGGATTTGTGAGTGATTATTCAAATGCGGGATGTGTGATTTGTATGAACATTGTTCCACCATCCTCATAAGCAATCTTTCCAAGGTGAAGTTATAGCGAAGCGTATGCTTTGTATCGGGTGATTTAATGCGAAGAAGTCAAACAACCCTTCTCACGACATTAGCAGTGATTTCTAGTCTGCTTTTCATGTCTCAGTTTCCAACCATTTCAAACGTTGCAAACGTTCATCCAGATGACACCACTCAAACTCCTCCGCCAAATACCGATACAGACGGGGACATGATTCCAGATGTTCATGAAACGCTGTTTGAAGAATGGATGAATTGGACTGCAGTGGACGGTCGCAGTGTCTTCATGCAAGGCATGGACAAAAACAATGCTTCGGATGCCTCGATGGATTTTGACCGCGATGGCCTGAACGCAACAGAGGAATTCTGTTGGCCTTATCCTGCGAATTGTACGGAGCCGGGATTTCCGAGAGGTTTGACCGGTGTTCTTAACGAAAATAGCGAACGTGTGTATCTTGACCCCCGAATATCAGATACTGACGGAGACGGCATGCCGGACGGATTTGAAGCATACATGTGCCAAAGGGTTGGTGGCTACGATGTTGTGTCAATGCGCTACGATTGTGGTTCATTCAATCCTCTCAATGGCAGTGATTTAACTTCGGATGGGGACAACGATGGTTTTGATGTAGATCGAGATGGAACACTAAGTCTATCCGAACGATTTACCGCACCTGAAGAGTATTCCTTCGGAACAACTTCTAATTTTACGACTGAACTCGACGGTTTGTGGTGTCATGCAACTCTACCGGAGGGGTCCGTCTGGAAGAACTGGCCGTTTTTGCCATCAGGTGCAAATGCAACCTTCCACAACCTTCTCCCGGCATGTACCACCAACTCCACGTCCCCTGTCGGTGAAGATATGTGGCTTGGGACCGACCCGTTGTTGGATGATTCAGACCGATACAACTGGGATGGTTTTTCTGTCCGCAATTTATATCCTTCATTTGGTGATGGAATACCCGACGGATGGGAAGCTCATTTCGGATTGAATCCCCTCAACAGAACAAACGCACTTGAAGATACGGACATGGACGGTTGGGACTTGAACCGTGACGGTACGATAACCCAAGATTTAGCGAGAACATCTACGGCCCTTGAGTTGGGTGAAGCCCTGTCAACATTGGAGGAGTACTTTGTACACTATGATGACGGAAATACGGTATATCCTGGCTTAAAATCCGCAGGAGTTATGGATTCTAGCGATGATTTTGTAGTTCATCCACTTGTGTATGATTCCGATGAAGACACCATGTCTGTCAATCATTATGATGTTCGGGCCTTAGCAGAAGACGGTGAAAATCTCTACGTCATGACTCGTTACGGCGTGAGCGTTTTGAACATTGAGCAACAAACGAGCTCGCATCAATGGCTTCCACAAGGGGTACAAGTTCACGATGGAATTCTATTGAAGGTGGATGACGACTCCTTTGGCTTGGCCCTCGCAACAACAG
>CAXAHZ010000085.1:0-6673 GCA_963968875.1 uncultured euryarchaeote | reverse complement strand
GAAGGCGGGAGGTGTTCTTCTTCGGGTTCAATGACAGATTCAGATTCTTCAATTTCATCGTGTTCTACCTCAACAGTAGGAACTGGTGCTTCGACAAGGTCAGCTTCTTCTTGTGGCTGCATGACCTCTTGGTCATCCTCAGCCTGCTCCATTGCGATGTCTTCTTGTGGTCTTAGAGCCACAGGTGGTTGACCAATCGGTTGCCTTACGTTACGAACTGGTGGAGTAATCGGTTGGCGAACATTACGAACTTGTGGGGCAACAGGTTGTGCCCCAACCAATGGTTTTGCACTGGTTAGAGGAGCCCTCATCCCACCCAGACCCTGGCGTGGTTCAAGCTGGTTTTGTTGTCCTGCGAGGCCGCGAAGCGGTCGGCCAGCTGCTGCTCCAAGTCCATCTGGGCGAGCGCCCAATGCGCTTGGGTCCATTGCACCGGTTCCAAAGGCTGCAGGAGCTTGTCCTGAGATGGATTGCATCCACTTCTGGCGCTTTTCTGCCCGAGTATCGGTGGACTGCAGGGCACTGAATTCTTGCTCTCGTGTACGAAGTTCAGTCTCGTCAACATCAATTTCTGATTGTATTTGTTGACTTACCGCATCACGCATTTTTTCTTCAGCCATTTCTTTAAACGAGTCCATCTTCTCGGAGAGACCTTTGAGACGGTCTCTGATTTCGGCTCGTTTCAAGCCAAGTTGGCCTTCAATTTCTGCCCGGATTTGGGATTCTCGCTTACGAACATCAATGAGTGCCTTGTTGCGCATGATCTCCTCACGCTTGTCGAGCTGGCGCTCAAGTTGGGTAGCGACTTCATCTTCCTTGCGGGTTTTGAAGTCACGAAGGCGGTCTTCCATTTCAACTTCCAATTCAAGAGTAGTCTCTTCTTTGAGCAGGTCAAGGTCTGTTTCATAGGTAAGTCGTTCATTTCTAAGTTGAGCATCAACTTCAGACATGATGGCCTTTCTCGCTGCGGCTTCTCTCGACTGGAATTCAAGATCGAGACGTTCTGTCCAGTCGTTCTTATTGGCTCCATATTGAGCCTCAAGTTGGCCTCTTAGTTCTGCTTCACGCTCATATCGATACCGAGATAAGCGATTCTGAATTTCGGCCTCTCTTGCATTTCGGTACGCTTGGAAATCATGCTCCATGCGATGGTCAAGTTCAGATTCAATCTCATCGTGCAATGAGCGTGAGATGTCATCAACTGCCTTGGTGAATGTAAGGTCGTATTTTGCTTTCAAGCGTGCTTTGCGCTCAGCCAATTTGGAAGATTGTTGTTCGTCCAGTTGTTGTTCAATTTCGGTCCGAAGGTCGCTGCGACGTTTTGCAATTGCTAATTCCACGTCTTCTCTCATACGTTCTTCAAGGTCATCGGTATCCTTACGGAGTTGATGTTCGATATCCGATTGAAGTTGTTGAGCAATATCTTCCTCAAGCCTCAGACTTCGACGCTCAAACTCAACCTTGAGACGTGCTTCTCGTTGCTTGAGTCGCTGGCGAAGTTGTTGCTCCAAACGAGTTCGTATTCCTCTGCGCAACTGGTCCTCGCGCTCGGTTAGAAGAGCTGCATGTCCTTCTTCAAGTCGAGAGACCTCACGTTCTTCCATTTCTACGAAACGTTCTTCCATTTCTTGAGTGAGCGATGATTCAATATCTCGTAGACGATGTTGTAACTCTTGGTTGTATTCAAGAGAAAGGCGCTCTTTCTGAATTGAGAGACGGCGTTCATGTTCTTCATGAAGTTGAGATTCAATCATGGCCTTGATGTCCTGTTTCCTTTGATCCAGGAGTTTATCTTGCTCAACCTCATGTTGATCCCTGAGGGCCCCAATCTGTCTGTTAAGGCGAAGGTCAAGTTCCTGACGCATTCTTGATTCTTCGGTTGCAAGAGCATCCCGTTCCATCTGCGCTAATTCTTCTTCCATGTTGCCACGGAGTTCATTTTCAAGTGCATCCAATGTCATCTCATGTTGAGTTGCAAGATCCTTTGCCATCGCATCCTGCATGGCGCTAACGCGTTCGGTTATTGCCTGTTGACGGAGACGACGTTCGCGACGCAAATCCGCTCGCAGTCGTTCCTCTTGACGGAACCTTGCTTGGGTCCCCAATGCCTCATCTAGGCTTGGTGTTGAACTGCTGGTGAATTGTGAACGGAGGGACGCAAGCGTCACGCGTTCCGTGTTCTCTCGGCGCATTTGCGCTGCCCTTACGCCATCGTTGTCGTGGCTTTCGCTCACAGTCATTGGAATCCCATCCACTTATTCATGGACTTCTCTTCATAGATAAGGAGCGCGACGAAACCGATGGTAAAAAGCACGCTTTCAGGACCTAATTTCCGCGCGCCGAATGATGATTCAGAAACGGACAGAGAATTCGGTATCGCAAGCAGGGCATTGAATTTCCCTCATTCCTGGACGACGCTTCATTCGCAATTGACGTTGACAACCCGGGCACGTAATCTCAACTCTTGGGGTTTGCTCTGTCAGCGTAAAATAACAGTCGCACATTCCGCATTTCAGGTCCGCAGGCCGTGAATCAACCCCTGCGACGAGTACCTTTGAGCAACTTGGGCAACTTACTTTTTCTTCCATCCACTTGCGCCGGGTTACCGGATGATCAACGCGCACTTTTGCATCGCAAAGGGTGCAGTTGACTTCGCCCAACTTCATGGGTAACATTCCCTTGCATTTAGGGCATGAAAGCGGAGGTGGAGATACTTTGCTTTCTATGACGAATTCATCGGACATAAGACACACCTCGTACTCAACGTTTCTTTGAATACAATACCAAACGTTCTGGGATGAAGTTCCAAGGGATATCTAAAGTCAATCCGAATTCATCGGAAAGACGGGCGATCAATTGTTTAGCACTCACTTGGTCTCTTGAACCTTCAAGGTCGAGTACGATGACTTCCCGGCCTTCTTCATCGATGGCTAAGGATGCCATTGTGGACATGACCGAAGGTGTTGAAACAGTGCTGGGTGCAGGGGGGGTTTGAGTTGGTGCTTCGCTAACATTGAGCAATTCCGGTAGGTCCACGCGCTGGTTAATTTTCCACCATCGGGCCCGACCTTGGTCGCGATGGTTTTCAACCAATTCAAGCGAGGCTAATTTCTTGAGGTGATGGTAAAGATTGTATCGGTCAACCCCAACTGCCTTTTGCAATTGGACGGTGCTACGCTCCTCTGCAGAAGCCAACTCAATGTATACTGCACGGCGTGTTGGGTGAGCCAAGGCCGTCGTAATTGGGTCCCCTCGTACTCGTGCCATCGTCCCACCTAATCCGGAGATTGTCTCTTAGGGTTTGAAGATGTCGCGGGGATTAAACCGAAGTAACGTCGGGTTTGCCGCTAAAATACCGTTGCTTGAGTGAAGAAAACGCATCCTTTGTATCACCGACCATGGCTCGCAATGTTTCTTTGAGCAACGGGATGGATTGCCCATTTTTAGCGAGGCGCGCCCCGTTGAGAATGACGAGCAGAACGGATGCTTCGTGGATGAGAACACCCACCCAGAGTTGGTCGTACCAACCCTGTACAACTGCGAAAACAAGGATGAGCGTGATTGCTACTGAGAAAAAGAGATTTTGGATAAGAGTCCTCTGAGCTTTCCTGGCGAGGTCAATCATATCGGTAAGCATACTTGGATCGTCCCCGGGAATCAAGACATCAGCCGCCTCAAGGTTGACCGATTCTCCAGTTCCGACTGCCACCCCTACATCCGCAACTGCGAGGGCTGCAGCGTCATTAAAGCCATCACCAACCATCATGGTTACGTTTGATTTAGATCGATTCCGCACCCACTTGACTTTCTCCTCAGGGCTAAGGCCACCATGAGCTGCTGATTCAGGGAGGCCAACTGACCGTGCAAATTGAGAAACTGCTTCTTGGTGGTCTCCAGACAAAATCTCAACACGAATGTTACGCGTATTCATCGAGGCGATGAGGCGATCTGAGCCTCGTCTTGTGTCATCGTGGATGAACGTCGCTAAAGCGATGGCCTCACCGTCTTTAATCAGCAAACTTGCACCGTGGCCTTTGGATTGTGCTTCGGTGAATGATAATGCGAGGGTTTGCTCAAGCGTCACACCCATTTCTCCTGCCTTATCGGGGCGGATAAAGGCCACTTTAGTGCCGTTGTAAACACCTTCGACGCCAGCATCTATATCGTTTATTTCACCAATTTGGGCAGCCTTGATTCCTTCTGAATCGCAGTGGTCCATCATGGCAAGGGCATAAGGGTGGGACGAACGCGATTCAAGACCCATCATCAGTTGTAAAGCCGAATTCTTTCGGCGTTTTTTACCCATCACAATGGCTCCGATAGTAGGTTTTCCTGAGGTCAGCGTACCTGTTTTATCCAAGAGAACAGAATTCACTCTAGCCATCCTCTCAAGCGCGTCGCCGCCTCGGACAATAACCCCCTTCTGAGCAGCATTGGATAGGGCTGCTGCATGGGGTACGGGAGTTGCAAGAAGAAGAGCACATGGGCAAGAAACAACCCAGAGCAAAAGAATGATTTTCCAATCATCTGGATAGATGAAGTACCATACTGCAAAAGCTCCGAACAGCACAAATGGAACCCAAATTGCTGTGAATTTCTCAATACCGCTTTGAAGACGAGGTGGAGCTTCTCTGAAGGAATGAACCGCATCGATCAGTCCGGAGAGACGGGTCTGGTCCCCTACTGCAATAACCTCACAAATCACCGGACCGCTCGCCAGCACAAGTCCAGCTTCGATCTCATCTCCAACGCCAACATCAACAGGGACGGATTCACCGGTAAGTGGTGCCTTATCCAAAGCGCCTTTTCCTTCAACGACTTTGGCATCTGCCGGAATCAGTTCTCCGCTGCGAATCTCAATCTTATCACCAATGTGAATCAAATCAATAGGAACCATTTCTGTATCTTGACCAACCTGAGAAGCGGCAGAAACCATTGCTGGAGAAAGTCCTGTACCCGCCGACGCAAGAGATATTACGGATGTTTGAGTGATTGCGTTTTGGTCAAGGTACAACGCGTCCTTTGTCACTCTTCTAGCAGTTCGGGGCAACCGATCTAACCCTCCTTGCATTGCTTCTCTTGCCTTGAGCAAAGCGTCTCCCTCAAGGTGCGCTGTAAAGGCAACAAGAATCACGACAATCAAGGCTTCTTCCCACATCCCCAGAATACTTGCACCTATAACCGCCAGACTGGTAAGTACTTGGAACCCCATTTGGCGGTTACGTAGTGAGGCGAATGCCTCTTTGAACATTTGAAGACCACCGACTAAAATCCCGGGGATGGAAACGATTCCAACGATAATTGGGCTCAATCCTATCAATTCTGCTAAAATAACAATCAATAGAATGGGAAGGGCAATGCCTCCTCCAATCAACCTCCACTGATCTGGGCGTAATCGGCTCGAACGAGCGGCCGAAAATTGGGCATCACCTCCAATAATATGCTTCAAAGCCCTATCTCTTGCCTCAAACATTTCTTTTGATGCATCACCAACAAGTTGGAGGAGAATACGATTATCATCACCCACTTCTGCATCGAGGACCCCTGGTTGTTGTTTGAAAAGCCGTTCTAATTTTTGTGAAGGGAGATCGTTTCTATGTGCGATTGATGGCGCTCGAACTCCGACCAATTCATGATGCTCGACATCGGGAGCGTGTCCGAGAGACCTCAAAACTGACGACACTTCAGAAAGAGGGCCGTATTCCATTTGGAGTTCGAACCGAACTTCTCCAGATGTTGCAGAAACAAACGGTGAGTTGACTTGCTTCATGTTGGAAAGTGCCCCCATCGCTTTTGCGGCACAATCTGGACAATCCATTCCTAACAAAGGCCAACTTACTGAGAAGCTGCCTGTGAGGCTCTCTACAATGCTTGTGTCAACGACCTCACCCATCAAAATAGGTTCGGGTTTTTCGATTTTGGGCTTCTTTCTTGATGGCGATGTTAGAGGGGGTGAAATCTCCTTCTCAGGCTCTTCGTCCTCAAGTGAAAGGAAGACTTCATCTTCAGAATCTCCCGCCATAATATTACCAAATTGTCTGCATTCATCAACCCTCCCATGCTGTAAAGTTCAACCATTGATTTTAGAGCGAATCTTCTTTTCGTTGGAATCTCTCGGCCAAACCATGCAATGGTTACCTGAAGGGTGGTACCCCAAAATTGTCGCAGTGGACATTGATGGTACCCTTACCGATGATAAGAAGCGACTTTCTATCGTGGCAATTGAATCCCTTCGAAAGCTTGAGGAGAACGGAATACCCGTTATACTATCGACCGGGAATGTGAGGCCTGTGGCTTATGGCTTATGGCGGTTCTTGGGCCTTAGTGGACCGATTTGTTGCGAAAACGGTGGCGTCATATGGCACACAAATTGGGATGAGACCGTCGTACGTGCATCAGGAAATGAAGCATACGATGCGGCAACATGGCTTGCCACACAAATTGAAGGCCTTGACGCCGAAGGTATTGAATCCAATAAGTGGAGAGAGAGTGAATGGTGTTTGTTCCCGGATGAAGATCTCGAAGCAATTACTGAAGCCATCAAACGAAGCGTATGGTCCCATCTTTCAGTCGTCCGTACCGGATTTGCCGTACACTTGATGGATCCTGTAGTGAGTAAAGGGCAAGGATTGGCTGACTTGTGTGACCGATTTGGTTGGAGTAAAGACGACTT
>CAXAHZ010000084.1:0-6750 GCA_963968875.1 uncultured euryarchaeote | reverse complement strand
GGACCACCTGGGTCAGCGAAGCGGCCTGTCCCGTTGACGATGATGTTGCAATCCTCATCCAAAAGTTGGGATGGAATAGCGTGCTCGATAACCTCGCGCTTGATTTCGGATTGTACAAAGGCGTGTTCTTGTTCTTCAGAACCGCCAAATTGGTCTTTTAGACCAGCATCGTGTTGAATCGCAACGATAACGGTATGAACTCTCTCAATCAATCCTTGCTCATTGTATTGAACGGTCACTTGAGATTTACCATCGGGTCGAGCCCAAGGAAGAATTCCTTGCTCCCGGACGATGGTCAGCCGTCGGGTAATGCGTTGTGAAAGCGCAGCAGCAAGAGGGAAATAGCGTCCTTGAAGTTCTTCGAATCCCTCCGTTTCCAGACAGGCATATCCAAACATAATGCCCTGATCTCCAGCACCCTGCTCCATTCCAGTTCGGTTAACACCTTGAGCGATGTTGGCCGCCTGTGTCGTGATGTGTACCTGTACGTCACAGGTTTCTTGAGACGTCGCATCCATCCCGATTGAGTGGGAGGTATAACCGATGGATGCGGCTGCATTTCGGGCGATGGTTTCGTAATCAGGAACCGTTCCGTTGAGCGAAACCTCACCTGCTAAGATAATGATACCACAGTCCGATTTTCCTTTCACGCATGTTTCAACAGCGACACGGGCATTTGAGTCAACGGCGAGACAAGCATCGACGATGGCATCGGAGATGGAATCGCATAATTTGTCTGGATGGCCACTCGTTACCGACTCGGAACTGAAGTAGTGGACCATGTTCTTTGGCCCCACTGCGCCCCTTATGAAGCAAACGCATGGTTCCTGATGGAACGTTGGCTCACCCTCATCAAAAGGTGGGGGCGAATGCTTCATGTTCTCCACCGCTGCCCCCTGTCCATGACCACTTGGGTTCCAACCGCCTACAGAACGCATACCCTCGGCGAAATCCAGACACTGGGCGCCGACCTCATCGACCAAATTGTCACGGTTGCAGGATTCATGGAAGCAAACCGTGGCAAAGGCGCTATTTGTTTTGTAGATTTAAGAGATGGAACTGGAACAACACAAATTTTTCTCAAGGCCGACAACATTGGCGCAGAACCGTTGGACATCGTTCAACGCATGACCCGTGAATCAACACTCCAATTTACGGGAACGGTTTCTCTTAAACGCCCACCTAAAGTCAAGGAAGGCGAACCAACCCCACCACCCGCTTATGAAGTTCTAGCAACTTCTGTTGAGGTTATCGCAAGAGCCGAAGCCCCGCTCCCACTTGGAGTTACTGACACCGTCAACGTTGAACTTGATACCCGCTTAGACAACCGGTTCTTGGACCTTCGACGAGCCCACGTTAATGCTATGTTCAAACTGCGTGGGAAAGTCTTGCAGTTTGGAAGAGAGCATCTCATCACCGAAGGTTTCATTGAAACCCATACCCCAAAAATTGTCGCAACAGCAACTGAAGGTGGTACTGATCTGTTCCCAATGCAATATTTTGAAACACCAGCTTATCTCAATCAATCACCTCAACTATTCAAGCAATTGTGCATGAGTGGAGGCTTGGAACGGGTGTTTGAAATCGGACCTGCATTCCGTGCTGAAAAGCATGACACGTACCGTCATCTAAACGAATTCATTTCCTTTGATATCGAGTGCAGTTGGGCCAACGATGACGACGTAATGGGTGTTCTTGAACGCATGTTGCATCACATCTGGAAATCGGTGGCTGAGGAGAAAGAGTCTCAAGTGCTCATTGCAACCATCAACGATTACAGGGCAACACAAGATGAAGACCCCATCGAGGTTATTGTCCCCGAACTTCCCTTCCCAAGAATGGAATATTGTGATGCGATTCGTATCATTAAAGAAAAAGGAGGCTCAATAGAATGGGGAGACGACATTGATGCGGAGAATTCAGACCTACTTGCTGAAGACCTGCCTCAATTCTATTTCTTACCGCGCTGGCCCATGTCGCTCAAACCCTTTTACATTCACCATATCGAGGGAGAAACCGGAAGCACAAGCGAACAGCTTTCTCGTGGATTTGACTTAAACTTCGGAAGAGATGAGATGACCTCCGGAGGTCAGCGTGAACACCGAATGGATGTATTGATTGACAATTTGAAGAAGATGGACCTCGACCCAGAGGAATTTGAATTCTATGTCGCAGGATTCCGACATGGAGTACCTCCTCACGCAGGATGGGGGCTTGGTGTTGAGCGAATCTTGATGAAACTCACCGGCGCAAAGAACGTACGTGAAACAGTATTATTCCCACGTGACCGAAAGCGATTTTGCCCTTGATTCAACCGAACAAGAGCAAGTATCCAACCCCAAAAACAACGATATCGCATAGTGCATGTGTGATGTATGGCACCCAAATACTGCGGTATTTGATGTAAAGCCAACTGAATGCAGCACCTCCTACAAAGAGGCCAAAACAGGCGAGAAGGTTTGCCTCAAGAGCGAATCCTAAGAACCAAAGAGCGAAGAAATGGTGAAGAACAAAAATACCTGCTGAAAGAGAAATTGTAGCCCAGCCTTCACCCAAAAAAACCTCTGCCTTTTCTACGATAAACCACCGAAATACGTATTCTTCAAGAACAGAATTTCCAACCGTCCAAAATATTGCTGCAGCGATGTAGGTACTTTTGGCGGTCAGCCCAAACGGTTCCAGTGTTGACCGAAAAGTATCCCGGTCAACCCGAGACTCTCCGATGAACAGCCATGCGAGAATCATAATGAGACTGAACAGAAGACCTACTCCAAAACCAACTCCGAGCCCGCCTTGATTTGCGGGTGACCAAGACAGGGGTTTCTTGTCAACGTACAGCAACCAAAACAAAGGCAATCCCAGCATCCATAGTTTTGATGTAAACCAAGCAATTTGCCCGAATGCACCGTCTCCCGAACCAAACGAAGCAAAAATAGAGACCGTTGGAGCAATACCAACGAGAACCAGGGCAAGTAGTGAGGTTCGTCTTGATACATCGTTCATACGTTCACATCTGAGGGGGAGGCAAATACGGATAGGCTGGCTCGTCGGTCATTTCTGCCTGAAGTTCAACAGGTTCCAAGTTTGAGAATGATTCCATTGGAGGTGCAACAGTTGGTTTCGATGATTCCGACAGAAGGGCATCCTGTTGCAGGCGATTGAAGTGTTCCAATTCATCCACTTGGCCTTCTGATTGCTTTCGTTTAAAGTAAAAGCCAGCAAAGGCTAATCCACCAGCAAGCAACATAATGCGAACGATGATGTCAAACCATGAATCAAGGGAAGGTGAGTTTGGAAAAGGATCCATTGAATTGGCGATACCATCACCATCTGTATCGTATTTCCCTTGGGAATCAAACGGAAACTGGTCGGCATTATCACCAAGGCCATCGCCATCTGAATCAAGCCATTCAAAGGCACTCAGAGGAAATGCATCCGCATTATCGCCGACTCCATCGACATCTTGGTCCAAACATTCAGCAGGGTCGGACGGAAACACATCTCCATTATCTCCACAACCGTCCAGATCGCTGTCAGCCCACTCTAATGGGTCCTCAGGGAAGGCATCGGAATTGTCACCTACACCTTCTTGGTCAGTATCGTTCCATTCCGAAGGGTCGGACGGAAACGCATCCTGATTGTCACCGTAGGAGTCATTGTCTTTATCGGCCCAATCGAGGGGGTCGAGAGGAAACAGGTCACTGTTGTCCCCGAAACCGTCTTCATCCGTATCGTTCCATTCATTTGCATCGTTTGGGAAGCGGTCATAGGTGTCTGCATAGCCGTCTCCATCACGGTCTGGACAACCGGGTGGGTGCAACGATAGTCCGTACAATAAGAAGCACGCATCGCCGTTGTCTCCAACTCCGTCATCGTCTGAATCAATCCATTCATCTGAATTCGCTGGGAACCGATCCGCATTGTCGCCGTACCCATCGCCATCGGTGTCGAGACATTCGGTCCGATCAAAGGGGAAGATGTCACCGTTATCCCCACAACCGTCTCGGTCGGTATCACTCCACTCGGATGGGTCAATTGGAAACCAATCTTCTCCGTCAAGATAAGAATCTCCGTCAGTGTCCGGATTTCTCGGGTCACTACCTGCTTGTTGCTCACCTAAATTGTCCAATCCATCGCCATCAATATCTTGGTCTTCAGCATCGGAACAACCATCTCCATCCAGGTCTGCGATATGAATTCCAATCAATCCTTGAGGGCAGGTATCATCATCGTCAACGATTCCATCGTTATCATCGTCAAGGTCTTCTTCATTGGAACAACCGTCTGAATCATGGTCGTTGAGCGATGGGCTGAATGGACAGGGGTCCTCATAGTCACTTTTCCCATCCCCGTCACTGTCTCGTTGCTTTGCTGAACAACCGTTTGCATCAACCGTTTCAGCGGATTGTGTTCCTTGACAAATATCGTCTTTATTGGCAATTCCGTCCATATCATCATCCAATTGATTCCACGAGCACCCTTGCTGGTTGGCTTGGTCCGATTCATCGGTCCACGGACATTGATCAAAGGAATTGATGATGCCGTCACCGTCACGGTCTGGAGAACCTATGGCTTCAACTGCATAGCGTGCAATGAATTTGTGCATAACCCGTGTTGGATGAGCTTTGTCAAAGAAGAGATATTCATCGGGATTTGCTGCGATGGCACTTCCGCTGTTGCATATTGGTAGAGGGAGAATTGATACACCACCCGAACAGGCTGAGTCTTGAGTGTTTGTGAAACCAAGAGCTTCTTTGTTAAGGACAATATTGTGGAAAATTGACCATGCATCGATGGTATGGATGGTGAGGCCAAGTTCAGCTCGTAAATCAACGATGAGCGTTGCAAGTTTAGAATTATAATCAATGACCTCATCTCTGATTGTAGCTTGTTGTGAATTGCTTCTACTAAGGATTTCTGGAGTCATCTCCAAAGGCGGAAGATTCGGAACAATAAGTGTAGTAGCTCCTGCCCCGTGTAACTGACGAATGTGCACCTCCATGTTGGCCGAGATTGTATCTGCATTGGCAGTGCCGTAGAGGAAATCGTTTCCACCGGCCCATAGAGAAACAACGGAATTAGCAGGTATCGAAGATTGAACATTTCCTAGATAATTGTTAATTTGAGTCCCTACGTTTGGAATGACAAGATAGGCAAAACCGCTTCCTGTTTGTGCTCCACCAAAGGCTCGGTTATCTCCTGCAGATGTTCCCGAACCGACACTGACCGAGACACCGTAAGCATCGTCAAGATAGCCGAACCAAACTTCACCGTTAGAGAATCGACCTTGCCAATAAGGAGGAACATCCGGTGTATTGAGAAAGGAATTCTTTGCATTCCCCATATCAGACAAAGAATCTCCAAAAGAAAGAAGCGTCCCTATCGATGGCATCATTGAAGTTTCAAAGACCATGAATTCAATGGATGCTTGGCCAAGAACACTTCCATCCTGCCCGAGCATGGTGGTTTCATAGGAATAGAAGTGTGAACCGTTGTAGAAGTTTTCGAGATGAATCTCAAAGGTCGTATATGTCCCAGCCGCTTGGAACAGGTGAGTTCCGTTGAGAAGACGTACTCCGTCCTCATCAAATAACGTCCATGTGGCGGTGAGTGCTTGTTGATAAGGAGCATTTCTTAGAGAATAATTAACGACCACCGTCTCGTTGGAGAACCAATCATTGCGCTCAACCGAAACATCGCTGGTCATGGAGCGACCGCTTGACTCTGCTGCCCCAAACCATGATGGAGAAACCAACACGAAAAGCAGTGCCCAAATATGCCATCTCACATTTCGCCTACACCTTTTGAGTTCAAAGGTCTTCCCACGGCATGCACTTCGCAAGAGTGATAGAGTTGCCCCCTGAGTGGCCCACATGCCCGTTGACCGTATGCGATGGGGAGCAGAAGAATGGCAGTTTGCCGACCTTTACATGCCCGACGACCCATCTCCGTTTCAAAGGGGTACAGGAATCCCGTGCGTGATGCTCATTCACGGTGGTTTTTGGAAGGAGGAATATACGCTTGACTTGATGCAACCCGTTGCTCAAGATTTGGCTGAAGCAGGCGTTGCTGCATGGAACATTGAATTCAAACGTTGGAACGATGACGAAGAAGGCGTCTGGATGGACACATTATCGGACGTGCTGCGTGCATGGGGTCAACTTGCCCTTTTACCCGGTATTGACATCATGAGGTCAATGGTCATGGGGCATTCAGCAGGAGGACAGCTGGCGCTGATTCTTGCTTCAAAGGCAGAAAGAAAACCGTGGCTTGCCATCGCTCAAGCACCGCTTACTGATTTAATCGGAGCAGACCGAGCGAAACTATCGGATGAAGGGGACGCGATAAGAAAATGGGTGGGGTCATCACCTGAACAAGCATCAGAAACATGGTCGCAACTCAACCCTATTGACCATCCTCCAAATACCAGCATTTTGTTATTTCATGGGGAAAAAGACATTGATGTTCCAATTCTCCAATCAGAAACCTACGCTCGAATCATGAAGGCGAAGGGCGCTGATGTTCAGAAGATATGGCTGCCAGGTGACCACTATGACATCATCGATGTCGCAAGTGATGATTGGTTGGTTCAACTGAATGCAATTCTTGATTGGCTATAGCGAAGGGCTATGACCAACGGCCTCTTGGCCGTGACATGAACCTCCTTGGTACAGACTTTCCTTATTCCCATGAAGCCCTAAAAGGTAAGCATGCATTGGTTTGCGGTGCAAGCAAAGGAATCGGGGCAGC
>CAXAHZ010000083.1:0-6771 GCA_963968875.1 uncultured euryarchaeote | reverse complement strand
CCCCACTTTGCTTCGTCAGTTAATTCACCGACTGCGGAGAGATAAAACCCCAATACACTGATGAACATTACAGCCACAACGGCCCTTGCGAATCCCATGTCCCTCATTCACCCCAAACATTGATTCTTTATGACCATAATGGACTCACAACAACTTCACTCATGTTTATTTTGACTGGAAAGTTCTGCAACGAGAGCGTCAAGCGCCCGTCGGCGGTGACTGAACATTTGTTTTGTTGTTTGAGGGACTGAACCGAAGGTCGCCCCGTGAGTACTCGTTGTACCGTAGGTGCCTGGTGGCAGAGCCTGACCGAATTCATCGAGGTCCAATGGAACAAATATCGGGTCAAAACCAAATCCTTCGTCTCCACTTTCGGAAGCCGCTATGGCTCCCGGGCAGGTTCCCGAGCCGATCACTACCCTTGACCCATTCCACAAGGCTGCAACTGCTTCAAACGATGCGCTGCGAAGACTTGCCGATTGAACTGGGTCTTCACTCTGAAGATGGTTCAAAAGACGGAGAAGACCTTGATTCCCTATTGTTTTGAAAGCATGTGACGAATACACCCCTGGGAAACCATCCAACGGGTTAACGAAAAGACCTGAATCTTCAACCATGACGTGTGTTTCTCCATTTGGAAGATGTGCTTTTGCTTGTTCAAGTTTTGAGATTGCTACTTGTTCCAAAGTATCTAATTGTGGCTCTACTACGGAGCCTTCGGGCAAGGATAACTGACGAACTTCAAAACCGAGAGGGCCAAGATGTTCAGCCGCTTCAGCAAGTTTTCCTTCATTCCCTGTAAGGAACCATATCACGGTGGACATCGTCCATGCCACAATGTTGCCCCATAATATGATGCCTCCTTTGAACGTAGATTTCAAGGTAGTTTGATAGCATTGATGAATGAGCATTGGTCATGGTTTCAGACTGGTTGGCAGTAGCAATCGGAGGGGCGTTAGGCGCTATGCTACGATTTTGGGTGAGTGAAAGCATGCCCTCTGATTCTTTTCCTTACGGTACACTAACGGTGAATTTAGTCGGGTCGATGCTACTCGGAGTACTCACTGCAGTTGTGGCAGTAAATACATTGAGTGAAACACAGGCTCTGCTTTTTGGAACAGGCTTGCTCGGTGCGTTCACGACGATGTCAGCCTTCTCGATTGAAACTGCAACCCTGTGGGATGAGCAACGATGGAGCGCCCTTCTTTGCTATGTTTCTGCAACTGCTCTTGGTGGACCACTGTTAGCCCTTTTGAGTTGGAAAACTGCTGCAACGATGATTGCCTGATTCTACTCGAGGATGCTCAACATTCTATTCAGGGCCAAGAGTGCTCCTTCTTGGACATCGTTTGGCACAACAATTTGATTGGGCTTTTCTCCTTTTACTAAGCGTTCGAGCACATCCATGAGGTAGGCTGGGTGAATCATGTACATTGTTGAGCAAGGGCAAATTTCGTCGTCCAAGCACTCTATGTGCTTATCCGGATGTTCCCGAGCGAGTCGGGCAACCATGTTGATTTCTGTTCCAATTGCAACCGATGCTCCGTCCGGCAAGGCCCCAACGTAATTGCGAATGTATTGGGTTGAACCATAGGCATCAGCCAGTTCTACCGTTTCCTTGGGGCATTCAGGGTGAACGACTACAAGGCCATCAGGATACTCTGATCTAAAGTCATGAATCTGTTTTGGTGTAAACCGCTTGTGAACTGAGCAAAAACCATGCCATAGGATTATCCGAGAATCTTTGACCTCTCCCATGGCTCCAATGCCCGGAGTCCATGTTGGCATTTTTTCGGTCTCAATCCCCATAGCGAGACCTGTATTTCGTCCGAGATGTTGGTCAGGGAAAAACAGCACAGCGCCACCTTCTCCTGCTCGCTCAAACGCCCAATTTAGAACACCAATCGCATTTGATGAAGTACAGACAACGCCGCCGTGCCTACCAACAAAATCCTTCAAGTCTGCGCTTGAATTCATGTAGGTTACAGGCACGAGGTAGTTCTCATCTTTGGGGGCAGGGTGGTCCGGGTGATCGCGGTTTATTGGGTCGTTCAAACCCGATGTGAGAAGGATTTCGTCCCATGCAGATTCGACTTCATTCAAGGTTGCCATATCTGCCATAGAACAGCCTGCTCTCATGTTTGGTAAAACAACGGTTTGTTCATCCGTGGTCAGAATATCAGCGGATTCAGCCATAAAATGGACACCGCAAAACACAATGTGTTTGGCCGTTGAAGCGGCTGCTTGTTGACTCAGCATGAACGAATCCCCGAGGAAATCAGCATGCATGACAATGCTGTCTCGTTGGTAATGGTGGCCAAGAATAAGAAGGTCGTCACCCAATTGTGTTTTCAACTCTTTAATTCGGTCTGACACCGCTTGCTCTTCCATGGATAACCTCGTATCCATGAAGTCAACAGAACACATGGGCAGGGTCACGGACATGGCTCTCATACACCCTAAACGCTCGCCCTTTTTGAAACAGTGGTTAAGGGTGAACTTTGAAAACGGCGAGCCCGTGAGGCAGACATGGCCTTTATTGAACATCAGCGACTTCACCTAGGCGCTGAGGCAGAGGTGTGGCAAGGCACATGGTTTGGAAAGCAAGCCGTCCGAAAGCAGCGTCGGCCTCGCTCGTGGCGTCATGCTGACCTTGACCATCGTCTCGGCGCACGAAGAATGACGAGTGAGGCACGATTGCTGATTCGTTTGCGGAAAGTCGGATTACCCGTTCCAGCTGTTTGGGATTTGGACCTTGAAGGAGGACAGTTGGTACTTCAATGGCTCCCAGGGAGAACGCTCATCGAGATATTGAACGATGAAAGCAGTGACGCAGTCTCGATTGAAGCGATTCTTAAATCGGTTGGCTCAGCAGTCCGTATGCTCCATAGAGAAGCCATATCGCACGGTGACCTGTCCTCCAATAATATGCTGATCGATGATGGAAATGTCGCTTTGATCGATTTTGGTTTAGCTGCTGTTGAATACGAAGTCGAACGATTTGGTATTGACCTGCATGTACTGGACGAGATTCTCGGGGCATCGCATCCGCAATGGCCAGAAGCAATCAATTGGGTTTTGGAAGGATATAGGGACGTAGATATTCGCCTCGGATTGGCTCCAATCTTACAGGGAGGTACCGTGCCTTCGGCCGAAGAAGTATTGACGCGTTTGGACGATATACGACAGAGAGTTCGCTATCACGGATGAGAAGATTGGGCGCGTTCTGAACGACGCTCTCCTTGCCGTTGCCACGTGTTGAAAAACACGATGAAGACCGCTAAAACCACACCCAACTGGAGAACGATACTGGAATATAGGCGTAATTCAGGCTCCCAAGAATGAATTTCAACCGACACAACCTCGCCTTCCGACTGGAAATACACCAAGTGATTCTCAAGGACTTGTGGACCCCATTGGTCATTTTTGTCAACGGTCAATGGCTGAGTGGTGTTGGTGCCTAAGGTTGTGAAATATATTTCCCGATCTATGTACTCGTCCCGGGGAGCAAGAGGATTGTAGAAATCCCGAGCTGCCCAGGCAAGGATCCCATTACCAATCGATGGGTCGGAGACATGGTATTTTGGATTGCTCCCCAGCCATTGCATCGCCGTTGAACGATTGTAGACAACAAGGCGATCTGTTGCGCTGACGTTTACGGTTACTGCGAGGTATTCCCGATTGAAAGCAATGTCAACGATTGAAGCATTTTGCATGTCGACCGGAGTACCCCACTCCTCCAGAATATCGTCTTCCTCCTCATCCGCGGTGGCGTTAATGAGGTATTCCGTTTGCCCTATCACTCCCATTTGGATGACGGTGACTGAGGTTGTTTTATCGGAGGTCACAAAGGCTACTTCAGAGCCTGCGCCTGCCAGATAAATAACCGATTCAAACGGCTCCAACGGTACAGTAAGGGAGGAACCGTCCAAATTCATGCCCTCCATTAATCCGTCATGGATGAGAACAATGGCGAGATTAGCCCCATTATCAACCAACATCAACTGGTCTGGCCGCTCCATTGGATTTGAATGAAGGAGAACCTCTGGCTCTTCAACATCAACAACAGAAAGGTGTGTTGAATTTGCAGCGACCAAAGTCGTCCCTGAAAGGGTGTAGGGAGAATCAATTTCTACGTTAAGAGCCGTGATTTCATAGGGCTTGGATCCAGAATCTGAGAGATTGTGTACTAAAAGTACTGCATCTCCACTTTGATTGTCCAGTGTGACCAACCAGCCGTCAACAGCAGCAGCACCTTCCGGAGCTTCAACACCACCTGCGGGCAATGCACTGTGAGTTAGATCCCAAGTGATGACCGATGATACGATAATGAGAATGACAAATGCCATTCGGCCTGTTTCTCTACTGGTCGGTGAACGATAACGAGTAAACGTTGACATTGCCTTGCCCTTGACGAAATTAAAGGCGTCTTTGGGCTTTGTTAATACCGTAACAATACGGGCGTTCATTGTCCTCTCATCAAAGAATTTCCACCATGTATTGGACGTTCTATCGGCCAGTGAAACGGCAGCTCCAGCGATCAACATACCGCCGATGATGTCAAGGAACCAATGAATTCCAAGGTAAATAATGGTAAACGCAGTTATTGCAGTGTAGAGCAGTACCGTATGGCGATACCTGTTCCATCTTCGGTCATCATCAAATCTCGTTAAACACAACCATACTGCGAATGGAATGCCAATGTGGAGGGAGGGCATGCCGTTGGTAAAGGGGTCAATCCGCCTGAACCAATCTTCTATTTCAGGCGTTAAAGTGTATGCCAATGTTTCCATTCCAGGAATCGTATCCCCCGTAACCCTCACGTTGAAGAACAAATAGAACGGAACGGCAAGAATGTAAACCCAAGCGATGGACAAGGTAATTCTGTCTGCGAGCCAGCGGTCATCAAAATAAGCAAAGTAGAAAATTGAAACATAGCAGATGAACATGAACCCTGCTACGTAAAAATGAGTGAGGAAGGTGGTGAGCCATGATGAAAGAAACGTTTCTTGGACCCATAGGACAAGATTGCCTTCTATGGCCCACACATAAGGCGTCATGTCGAGACCTGTGCTGGCCATGAGCACACGGTCAATTTGGTCAAGAGCGTCTTTGGCGTTGTATATCGCAAATACGATGAGAATGTGAACCCAATACCTTCGGAAGAAATCAACAAAAGGAGGAAGGGAAATGTTAGCCCATGGGGGTTTGAATACTGGCAAAAGAATGACACCAAGTGCGAGGGCACTTATCATCCAAGTGAGATAAACACTCTGCACCTACCATCAACTCCATTCGATGGTCGGTGAGTCCTGTTCAATAATGCGTCGTTGGTTTTGAGTGCAGGAAGTTGAATTACCATGCTCCGTGGACGTAGGGTTTTCCTCGGTCTGGATCCTTACGAAGCGCTAAATCATAAATCCGTTCAAAACGAAATATTCCACTGGAGCAACCCGTTTGCCATTCAAATGCAAGTGCGTATTTTCCTATGGTGCGAACTTGAGGTTTTTCGGGTGGGTGAGCCTCTACTTGACGACGAAGGGTCTTGCTTGTTTCATCGTCATTACGCATTGGAGAGCATTTAGCACACGGGCAAGCATGACGCAAATCATCGTAAGAGACGACATAAGATGAACCATTATTGTAGGTCAAGACCATCTCAGTGGTCTTTCGCTCAAGCTTCTTGAGAGAGGGCAGTTCCATACTCATCAATTCACCTCAGACAATTTCCAAACCACCGTCTGAGCCATCACTAAGTTGTTCTAGAATTGCAGCAACAACTTTTTCAAATGCAATCGCTGAAGCGCCTTCTGGCTCTGAAACAATACGATGAACACCGTCATCTCCTCCACGCACAAAGCCCGGGTCAAATGGAAGCGCCCCGAGGAATGGGACACCAAATTCTTCGGCCGTTGACTTACCGCCACCTTCCTTGAAAATATCCAAAGTAAATTGGAACTGGCCTGTTTCATCGGCAGTGGCTTTGATGGTTGCACCGCCGGGTCCCTTGATCGAAAGGTTGCTCCCTGGTTCCGCAGTTCCTTGTACGGTATATCCACTCATGTTCTCTACAACTCCGAGAACTGGAACCTTTAGGGATTCTGAAAATGTGATGGACTTACGGCTGTCCATCAACGCGACTTGCTGAGGCGTGGTAACGATTACCATTCCATCAATATCTGGAAGTGATTGAGCAACGGTGAGTGGTTCGTCTGAGGTGCCCGGTGGGAAGTCAATAACAAGGTAGTCAAGTTCGCCCCACTCTACATCACCAATAAATTGCTGGATCGCTCCGAGTTTAATTGGGCCTCTCCATACGACTGGAGTATCTTCGTCTTCAAGCAAAAAAGCCATGCTGATGACTTTCACTCCAAGGTGCCCTTGTGCTGGGTGGATGCGCTTGTTTTCAACGTGGAGTCGGCGACCGTCAAGCCCCATCATCTTAGGAACATTGGGCCCGGTAATATCAATGTCCAGAATCCCAACCTTGTAGCCTTGCTGAGCGAGAGAAAGAGCAAGTCCTGTGCTTACTGTAGATTTACCAACGCCGCCCTTTCCTGACAATACCATGATTTTATGCTTGATTTTTCGCCCAATTTCATCCATTGACATCTTGCGTTTCATTTGCGCATATGCTTGCTCCATCTGTTTTTGCTCCTGAGGCGATGGGGCGGGTGCTGGAGTGGACTCACCGGTACTTGGTGAATTGAGGGTCAAGGGTGAATCGGCCATGGTTTTTCCAAGGAACTGGGCTACTTCAACCCACCCACG
>CAXAHZ010000082.1:0-6798 GCA_963968875.1 uncultured euryarchaeote | reverse complement strand
TCAAAAGCCAACCGATCTTTTTCTTTTTCCTCATCGGTTCTTCGTTTCAGATTGTTCATGGCCATTTTCATTCGGAAATTCCCCTCAAATGATGAAGAATGGCGATCCAAATACGACCAGTAGAGGCGGGTAATGGGGCAGGTTTTCTTAGGATGGAACTCGCATGATTTACAATGGTCACTCATCCTGTTGATGTAGGCTGAACCTGCAACATACGGTTTTGTCATCATGGCATCACCCAAAGCAAACGTACCCATTCCGAGTACATTTGGTTCCACCACCCAATCGTATGCATCAACAAATGCAACGTGAAACCAATCGGTTAGTTCCCTGGGATTAACATCCAATAAATTTGCAATGTTGCTCAATACCATCAGGCGCGGTATGTGGTGAGTCCAGCCGTCTTGAATCACGGATTGAACCGAGGAATCCAGACATTGAAGCCCGCTATTACCGTTCCAATAAGCCTCTGGAAGCGGTTGTCTTTGATTGAGATAGTTGGGGTGTTTCTCTTCATCATCCATCGGTTCTGTTGTCCAAGAAAAATCCCTCTTTGAAACCGTTCGTTGCACCTGCAGCGTGCGGAATCCATCCGTTATTTCATGAATGTGACGGACATACTCCCGCCAAATCAATTGACGTAGAAATCCTTCTGTGCTGTTGAGAGGAGCATCGGTATTGAGAACATGAGTCACCAAATCCCGAGGCATCAAGCGATGAAGATTGAGAAGCGCTGCTAATCTTGAATGGAACAAGCCCTTGCTGTGTTCACTCATTGCATCTTCATATTTCCCAAACCATGGCAAACACTCCATACCGAATGCAAGTGCCTGGTTCACATCTGATGTAGAAGTAGGGAGGGCCGACATGTCAACGTCCCCGGGGTGATGAGAGAATTGCGCGTTCACCAGCGCTTCTACTTCTGCGTCAATCCCGTCAGAAGTGTATTTTGGAGGCTCAGGTGGAATCGGGTCCCCCTTCCAAGGAAATCTATTTTCAGCATCAAAACTGTACTTGCCACCGATGGGTTTACCCGATTCCATTAACCATCCAGTTTCCTGTCGGACCTTCCGATAAAAACGGTCCATGCGGTATGGGGGATCAGGACCAACACTTTGCTCAAACCAATTCCGAGGCGTAAGCCATCCGCAGTGTGAATGGATGATGATTTCATTGGTTTCTACCAGACCTTGCACCTCATTACGAAGTTCCAATTCTGCATGTTCAACAGCATTGATTGGACCGTACACGGAAACGTGCTCGGAGAGCGTATCCGAGTAATTCCCATCTGTCACGAGATAACGAATGGGCCTTCCAGTGGCTTGGACTTCGAGGGCAAAATGTCGTTGAGATGAGAGCAATAAAGCTATTTTTTGTTTATGATATGGACGTATTTTCCCTTTTTTAAGAGACTCAATAAAAACAATGCCGAGACGGCCCCCCTTGGATTCCAGGGATTCTATGAACTCAAGATTAAGCTGGTCGTATGAGAGCCATAGCCAACCGTCTACGTGTTCCTGATTGTACGGCAAAAGGGCTGAGGCAAAGGCACCAGAAGACGTGGCCAAAGCAGAGTGAATTGATTTGCCCATGGCCAAAGTGCCTCATTTGAGGTTATAATGGACTGCTTTTGACCTATCAATAGTGCACGGTAAGTTTCCGTGGTTCCAGCGTCTCTTCAATGTGAGCACGCATGGCCGCAGCTTCCATCGCTGCACCACGCATAGTGGTGACGAAGGGGATGTTGAGTTCAACAGCTAACCGACGCATCATGTTTCCATCACGAACTGCGCCACCAGAAATCGTTGGCACATTCACGATGAACGAAACCTTACCTTGTCGCATCAAATCAAGAGCGTCGGGGTGCTTGCCTTCTGCTATTCTATAGACTGTTGCCACGGGGACATCATGGCGCCGAAGTGCATCGGAAGTACCACCGGTAGCATACAGTGTAAACCCTAAGTCAACAAGTTCACGGGCAACTGGGATGAGGTTCTCTTTGTCCTCGTCACGAACCGTAAGGTAAGCGCCACCTGAGGTTGCGACAGGAACTTCTGTCGCAAGTCTGGCTTTGAGATAGGCTAAATCCGCTCGCTCGTCAGAACCGTAGACCTCTCCGGTTGATTTCATCTCTGGACCGGGTGCAGGGTCAAGGCCACGGAGTTTAATGAATGGGAAAACGGGGGCCTTAACACAGACTTGACCCGAAGTCCGACGAGGAATTGTTTGTGAAGAAAGAGATTGACCAATGGTCACTCTTGCGGCGATTCTTGCCAATGGAAGACCCGATGATTTGGCTACAAAAGGAACGGTACGGGATGAGCGCGGATTCACTTCTAAGACATAGAGGTCGTCACCTTGGATTGCAAATTGAATGTTAAAGCATCCCTTGATGTTCAAGCCTAGGCCGATGATCTTAGTTTGTTCTGCAACTCGCTCCAACATCTCATCTGAAATATTCTGAGTGGGGATGAAGCAAGTAGAATCCCCAGAGTGGATTCCTGCTTCTTCCAAGTGTTCCATGATTGCCCCGACCAGGACATCTTCGCCGTCTGCAGCAGCATCAACATCCAATTCAGTCGCATGGCCAAGATATTCATCGACAAGAAGTGGTTTATCTGGAGCAAGATAGGCTTCTCGTAAGTATCCATCGAGTTGTTGTTGGTTGGAAAGAATCTCCATACCGCGCCCCCCCAAAACATACGAAGGGCGAATCAACACCGGATAGCCGATTTCCTCAACGGCCGACCTCAGATCATCTGCGGTAGTTCCTGTTGCGCCTCGTGGCATTCTTAGACCACTTCGGCGAGCAAATGCCTCAAATCGCTCTCGGTCACTTGCTTCATCAATTGCGTCACATGAAGTCCCCATAATCTTTAGATCCAATCCTTTCAAGCGAAGGTCTGGCAATCTCCCCTCCAACGGTAAAGCAAGATTGATGGCAGTCTGCCCGCCAAATTGAAGAAGGATGCCATGGGCCTGCTCCCTAAGAAGAATCTCGCTAACATATTCAAGGGTTAACGGGTCAAAGTAAAGGCGGTCTGATGTATCAAAATCAGTTGAGACCGTTTCGGGATTGTTGTTGATGATGATGGCATCCTTGCCCGCCTCGCGAATGGCTTTGACCGCGTGAACGCATCCATAATCAAATTCAATCCCTTGACCAATGCGGATTGGACCGCTACCAATGGTAACCAAACGTTCTTTCGTTCGTTCCTCAAGATTTGGGAGAAGATCTATTCCGGACAAACCATACGGTTCGTATGTTGAGTAGTAGTAAGGTGTTTTGGCAGCAAATTCGGCAGCACATGAATCCACCATACGATAAATCGGATGAAGCCCCAATTCGTGCCTTCGTTGCATAACAGCACGCTCACCTTGACCCGAGGCTAACGATTTCAATCCCTCAGCAGGGAAACCAGCCAGTGCATCTGCGATATGTGCATCGCTGAACCCATGGCTCTTCCAACGACGGAGTTCATTTTCGTTCAATTCAGTTGGAGACACACCGCGGGCGGAAATTTCAGCTTCCATGTTGGCCAATCGCTCGAATCCATAGAGGAACCACCGTGTAATGCGAGTGATTTCATGAACGCGCTCTACACCCCATCCGCGCCGAAGTGCTTCTATTACCGCACCCATTCTTCGGTCAGTAGCAATCCTACACCAATCAACCAGCGTGCTGTCCGGAAGTGGTTCATGGGCACGCTGCGACATGCCTTCACCTTCTGATTCGTCTGCACGAGTCAACGGACGAGGATGGGCGCAGCCCTGTTCCAGTGAAGCCCAAGCCTTGAGGAAGGCTTCCTCGAAGTTACGCCCGATGGCCATGACTTCTCCGGTTGATTTCATCGAGGTCCCTAGCGTCCGGTCTGCGGTTCGGAATTTGTCAAAGGGCCATCTTGGGATTTTGACAACACAGTAATCCAATGTAGGTTCAAATGCAGCGGTTGTTCCTTCTCCAGTAATTGGATTGGGCAATTCATCCAAGGTATATCCGACTGCAATCTTAGCCGCCATACGAGCAATAGGGTATCCTGTGGCTTTTGAGGCAAGAGCAGAGGAACGGGAAACGCGTGGATTGACTTCAATGACTCGTATTTCACCGGTGAACTGGTTGAAAGCAAATTGAACGTTACAACCACCTTTTATGTTGAGAGCACGAATAAGAGCGAGAGCTTGGTTTCGAAGACGTTGATGGTCCGCATCGCTAAACGATTGCAAGGGTGCTACAACCGTAGACTCACCGGTATGGACCCCCATTGGGTCAATGTTTTCCATGGTGCAGACAATGGTTGCATTATCCGCTTCATCCCGCATCACTTCGTATTCGAGTTCTTGCCAGCCAAGAATTGACTCCTCGATAAGAACTTGAGAAATACGAGAATTCCTCAAACCAAGTTGGGAAATTTCAACCAGTTCACCGATGTCCCTCGCAGTACCCCCTCCAAGACCTCCCAAAGTGAAGGCTGGACGAATCAAGATCGGCCAACTACCTATCAATTCGGCTGCTGCGATTACTTCGTCGATGGTATGGCAGGCCACAGCTTGACTGATTGGGAGTTGAATTGATTCACAAACTTGATTGAATAACTCACGGTCTTCTGCTTTGTCAATGGCATCCAAATCCGAACCTATCAGCTCAACATTCAATCGCTCCAGAGTACCGTTGTGGGACAATTCGCTTGCGATGTTGAGGGCTGTTTGACCGCCCATTCCAGCCAACAGTGCGCACGGTCGTTCTTTTTCCAAAATCCGTGCTACGGTATCGGGGAGTAGGGGTTCAATGTAAACAACATCGGCCATCTCCGGGTCGTTTTGTATCGTGGCTGGATTTGAATTGACCAAAATCACCCGATAGCCATCTTCACGCAGTGCCTGGACTGCTTGCGAACCCGAGAAATCAAATTCGGCCGCTTGGCCGATTTTAATGGGTCCACTGCCGAGAACGAGAATGGTTTCCAAGTCGTCACGACGAGGCATTATTCATCGCCTCCAAGATGTGCGTCAACAACGGCTCTGAACCGTAAGAAAAGATGCGTCGCATCGTGCGGACCGGGGCATGCCTCAGGGTGGAACTGGACCGTAAAGCACGGCTTTCCGATTACATCCAATCCTTCCACAGTACCATCGTTTGCATTCACATATCGTACTTCAACTTCAGCGTCGTGTTGGCTTGGAGATGCTGGTGAGGACGCACCGCTTGGATGGGCTGCTAGCATCCCATCCAGAGGATGAGCCACTGCGAATCCATGGTTTTGGCTTGTAATAGCGACCGTTCCATCTTTGAGATCCACCACGGGTTGATTTGCGCCACGATGACCGTATCGCATTTTGTATGTTTGCAGGCCTGATGCGAGTCCCATTAATTGGTGACCAAGACAAATGCCCATCACTGGAAGGCCGTCTTTAACCGCCTGAGCCAACGTATTGCGGGCATCGGTTGCTTTCCCTGGATGAGCTGGGTCTCCCGGACCGTTTGAGCAAAACAATGCATCGATATTGTAGGTATCCATCAACGTCGTATATCCGATGTTTGGTGGACACCAAACAACATCAAAATACATGCAGAGGTGTCTCAAAATATTGTGCTTTACTCCGCAATCAAGAACACCAAGACGAGGTTTTTTTGACCCCAGTTCATCGGTTGCACCAGGATTCAATTCAATGGGTTCGTCAATTGAAACTTCATCAACAAGGTCCTCAAGATCTGGAGAGGTTAGGTTCTCTAACTTAGATTTCAAATTCGCCTCTTGACCAAGTGGTCCAAACACGCATAAAACCGTACCCAACTCCCGGACACGGCGAGTGATAGCTCTCGTATCGATGTTTTGAATTCCCGGCACACGATGAAGTCGTAGGAGGTCATTCACCGTACCGATTGAATTTCTATGATCGGGTTGGTGCATTGCATGCCGCACAACTACACCCCGAGGCCAAACTTGTTTGGATTCTGATGTTCCCTGATGGACACCGTAATTCCCAATCAGAGGATACGTGAACGTTAGCACTTGGCCTGCAAAGGACGGGTCGGTAAGGGATTCTTGATATCCCATCATGCCCGTTGTGAAAACAAGTTCACCAGAACCAATTTCATTGGCTCCAAAAAGGTCGCCTTCGTACCTTCCTCCATCAGCGGTAAGAAGAACTCCACGGCCATTTGCACCTTCTGGAAGGTCGCCCCCGTTTATCAGGCCGTCAGCGGCATCCGCGATGTCCAAATGAGAGGGGTTGTAGAGCCGATGTGTAGCCGGAAGTGAACGCCCATTTTGGAGTTCGCTTCCTAACATCGTATTTGGTCGTCAACGGACACCCATAATGATTGGGTGCGACTTTGATTGAGTAGGATGGCAAGAAATGCAGGTAGAAAATAGCATTTTTTGACCTTCATGACAGTAAATAAATAAACACTTACTTAGGGTTTTTTCGTTCTTTATCATGAACTGACTTTCCACGAGCGGAAGGCTCGATTACGAGGCGAGCATTTGGGAAATGTCGTTCTGTGCCACCATCCCCAAACCAGGCCTCCATGAACAGGGCCAAAGCTGCAACTTCTGAATGAGGTTGATTGCCTACTGCAACGTTGTATTGAGCATGTTTGAACACGTCCCCTGGCACCTTGGCACCTCCAACAATAAGAACAACGGGACGGTCACGGCGAATCTGTGGAATTACCTCCCGGTAGGGTTGCCCATACATCGTGAGATGAACGGCAACACCGGGTTGGCCGTCGCCTGCATCTTCTTCAACAAAACGCTTCAACCAACCCATGGAGCCTTTGATGTGCTCACAAGACAT
>CAXAHZ010000081.1:0-6817 GCA_963968875.1 uncultured euryarchaeote | reverse complement strand
TCGAAGTCATTGATGACACATCAAACCAAGACGATGCAAGCATGGCGGTTTCAGTCGCTATGCATGCTACTGAAGGATGGGGAACCGTGACCATTTCAGCCGTTGATTTGGACGCCGGTCAAGAATACCGCTTTGATTGGGTTGTTAACGACAACACCGTAACCTCATGGGTTGTCCTTGAAGGTCCAAATGACCATATTTGGGTTGCAGGAAACGACGGTACACATACCTACGACCTACCGTTCCACGACCTTGCTGATACGACCGATGCTTGCATTACCGTCGTGTTCAAAGCAGGAACAACCGAATTGGCAACCGATTCCAGCGTGTGCTGGATTTCAGCGTCAACTGCTGATGGTGACGGTGATGGCGTTTACGATAAGAACGACCTGTGCGAAAACACACCTGCAGGTGTCACCGTTCAGAGTGATGGATGCTCGGATTCCGATGGAGACGGTGTTGACAGTACGATTGAGACCGAATGTGGCTCTGACCCGAACGATATCAACAGTGTACCAACCGACCTGGATAACGATGGAACCTGCGACCTGCTCGATGCGGATGCTGACGGTGACGGAGCGCTTAATCTGGACGAAATCGCTGCGGGAACTGACCCAATGGATGCGAACTCTTTCCCATCCAACATGCTTCCAACATGTTCGGTTTACTATTCCTTGGAAGTGGATGGAATGCCAACTTCCTTTGAGGGAGATGCTGCTATTCCAGCACTATCAGGAGCAACCGCCCAAGCTGGTGTGAGTTCCCTAACACCGCCTGTGATTACCATCCCAAACGGAAGTTACTACATCACTGCACACTGCATTGACCTCGATGGCGATGATATCACGGTCACCGTGAACGACATCACCGTTGGTCCAATGGCTGGCGAAGTCAGCGCTGGAGCCATCATTGTCATCGGAGAAGGTGTGGATGAAACCGTTGATGTTACCATCTCATGGACCGATGGAACCGACACACTCACAGCGATCATCACGGTCAATATGGATGGAGATGCTGGGGCTTCATCGGTTCCAGGGTTCGGATTCGCCCTTGGGTTAATGTCGATGATGCTCGCAGGATTTGTTGCTCTACGACGTGAAGAAGAGTGAACCTGTCTTCATATGAAAAGTATTGATGGACTAAGCCCTTCTGGGTTAGCCATGGACCGACCCTCACGAAGTGAATTGGCTGGCCTTTGGAGCTTGGACCCGAATTGTGTTTTTCTCAATCACGGCTCTTTTGGAGCAACACCTACCTTCATTCGTGAAGAACAAAGGAAGTGGCAAGACCTTCTCGAGGAGGAGCCGGTTCGCTTCTATGAAGACTTGGCGATGCAGTTCATGGAAGATTCACGCAAGGCCCTCGCAACCATGCTTGAATGCGATGCTGACGACTTGGCATTAATTGAAAACGCTACAACCGGTGTGAATACTGTGATGCGGTCCCTTCGCTTCGAGCGGGGCGATGAAATACTTGTTCCAGACCACGCTTATCAGGCCTGCCGAAACACGCTTGACTATGTTGCCCACCGGTGGGGTGCAACAGTTGTTACCGTTAACATCCCATTCCCAATCAGTGGACCAGAAATTATCGTTGAACAAATGATGGCTGCCGTCACACCTCGGACCGTGCTTGCCATGGTTGATACCGTAACAAGTCCTACCGGCCTTTTGATGCCGTTTGAAGAACTCACAGCAAAACTTGAGGGCGCTGGCGTAAGTGTTCTTTTGGATGCTGCTCACGGCATCGGAATGGTTCCTCTATCCCTTGACTCCTTAGGCGCATCCTACACCACAAGCAACTGCCACAAATGGCTCTGCGCTCCCAAAGGCTCCGCATTTCTTCATGTACGAAAGGACAAACAAGAGAACATTCACCCGCTTACCATCAGCCACGGGATGACATTTCCTCTTGGAGATACGACTCGGTTCCGACACGAATTTGATTGGACCGGAACGCGTGATATCTCAGCACATTGCACCCTTCCAGCAACAATTGAATTCATGGCGGGTCTTACCGGAGGCGGTTGGAATGAAATCATGGAGGAGAACCATCAGCTCGCTATCAGAGGACGGAACATCTTGTGCGAGGCACTTGGCACCGCCGCCCCTTGCCCAGATGAGATGATCGCCTGTATTGCTACACTGATTCTTCCTCCCGATGGCGCAGATAATGGAATTCCTTTACACGAACCCGATCCCCTCCACAACACACTCAGAGATAATTACGGGATTCAAGTTCCAGTTTGGTCGTGGTCAAGTCCAGAAGGAAGGTACGTTCGGATTTCAGCTCAACTTTACAACTCAGAAGAAGAATACCACTATTTGGCTTATGCTTTGAAAAAGGAGCTTATTCGTTAAGGGAAAAACCGAAGGAAAAAAATATCGGCTCTCCTTTTATAAACAAATAAAAGAAAAGATGCTCGTGGATACTGCGGCATTGGGTGCACTTTTTTGGCTGTTGGCCATTGCCTTATCCACGCCAGGGCCAAACGCACTGACCTGCTTTGGGCACAGTGGATTGTACGGTTCTAGAAGCAACGTAAAGTTGATCGCAGGCATGTTAATCGGTATTTTCATCATGGAATTGATGATTGGATTATCCATTGAGGCCCTCAAGGACAATACCCCGGCGATGACGGCTTTGCACTGGGTCGGAATGATGTTTCTTGCAATCATGATCATCGGTATGTTTCGATTTGACCCGAGTTCTGTTACAGTCAAAGACATTGACGCTGTTCTTGGACTAAAAACTGGCGTGCTCATGCAATTTTTCAACGGTAAAGAATGGGCGTTTATCATCATCATCATGAGTCGGTTCATTCAGCCTTTTGGAGGCGGTATCACCGGCATTTTGGTCATAGCCAGCATCACACTCTCCGTCTGTTTTGCCGCTATGAGCGCATGGACACTCATAGGTGCTCGTCTTGAATCAACCTTTAGGGACGAAGGCAAAGGGAAAAACATCTTCAGAGTTTGCGGCATCCTACTGAGTCTACTTCTAATTGGATTCCTCATTCAGGGCCCGTCAAATCTATGACAGAGTTTCATAAAACCGGCGCATTGCAGTCGTTCGGAACTCTAAATTTTGGTCACAAGCAACAATCTCTTAACGGTTCATAGGGGTGCTTATAACCTAACATGCAGGGTCGGTTGCTATCGCAACGCTAGAAAGCCTGAATGGAACGCTCATTGACTTTTTTTATCATCTGAGACAGCCTCGGATGGTTTTTGAACCCGTAACTTGAACCTGCTTCCTTTGAGGATAATAGAATTGATATGGAAAACCTTGACTGGGTTGTCTACTGGAGGGGCGTTCATTGGATACGGTTACACACGCACTCATTGGACTCATATTGGGTGAATTAGCACCTAAAGATATGAAACACAGGCATTTAATCGGGCTTTTTTTTGGTATGCTCCCCGACATCACTAACATTCTTCTTGTCCATCCATATCTGGGTTGGTTAGCTGACCGAACCATTCCTTTCGCATTGGGGTCGGATTTCATCACTTATCCTGAAATCTTGAATCATTGGACGTATCATGTTTGGCTCTTGTCGCACAGTTTGTTGTTTTGGGCAATCGTCTTCACCCCTCAATGGAAACGAAGCCGCAGCGTGAAATTAGCAACCGTAGCCTATGCATCCCACATTTTAGCAGATATCCCATCGCACACCGGAGCATACGGCCTCGAACCCTTCTACCCGATCCGCTATATTTTCGACGGCTGGTTTGATGCATGGTTGTGGGGCCCAGGCCCCATTGCTGCGAGCATCGCCTCGGCATGCATTGTGTTTCTTGCTGTTCGTAAACTTCGTAAACACGTTCTGTGGCCCTCTGAACAACCGGTCAGTGCTGCTGCTTCACAAAACGTATGAAAGTTCTAAAAGCGAAAATTACTCTATCGGTTAGATTGGTTTTGGTTTGAACCGCTTGAGAAGATGTTCATACGAGGTATTTGAGCTCAATTCTCGTCGACACTTACCGGTTCGGGTTCCTCTGGTTTGATTGAAAAGAGCAACAAAACAAGGGTCGCAGAAACGGGAATCATGGTTGCGAATAAAAACTTCAACTCAAATTCTATGAGGCCAGATGTCCAACCATAAATCTCCAAGAGTACGGTTGATGCCAGGCCAAGTGCAAATAAACGTCCGAAGATGTGAAGGTTTTCCTTCACATAAATTCCCACGAACCATTGTGTTAATCCAATAAAAATTGCAAAAACTCCGACATACTTGCTCACAAAGATACCCGACTCAGTAAGTTGAGGGCCTACGGCTATTGCGGTCCTTGGCGATAAGAGGAATGTTATCCCGATCAAAATGGGTAGACAACCGGTCAATTTCATTATAAAAGACAAACCAATAGCAAGTTCTTCATCTTCTTCCATGCGCCTATGTTAGTTTGTCTAGTCTAAAAATTAACCTATGTTGGATTTAAAGAAGACGACTTTATGAGAAAAAAATAAGCTGCCCAAGAACCCACTTCTTGGGTCTGAAAGGTTCCACGATAGACTTCAAAAGGGGCGAGCAGGTCGGCGACTCATGGATGAATTGAACAAGGGTAAAAACTACACCGTTCGCGACATTGGATTGGCTGAAAACGGCGCCCTGCTCGTTGATTGGGCTCGGGCCCGTATGCCTGTTTTAGCGAAACTCAAGGCTGAGGCAGAACGAACCAAACCCCTCGCAGGCATGCGCGTAGCGGGATGTCTTCACGTCACCAAGGAAACCGCCGTGCTCATCGAAGCCATCGGAGCAGCAGGTGCTGATATTTCTTGGTCGGGCTGCAACCCACTCTCCACTCAAGACGAAGTCGCTGCCTGGCTTGCAAGCAAAGGCTATTCCGTCCACGCTTGGCACGGTCAGTCCACTGAGGATTTCTACTGGTGCATTGACCGAACGCTTGAGTTCAAACCGACGCTTACTCTTGACGACGGCGCCGACCTCATCGTTCGCGTTCACGGTGAAAAGTCCGAATACGCTGAAGGCGTCATCGGTGGGACTGAGGAGACCACCACGGGCGTTCACCGGCTCCGAGCCATGGCCGCAGCTGGCGACCTTCGCTATCCCGTCATCGCCGTGAACGACGCCATCACCAAGTGGGACTTTGACAACGTCTACGGAACCGGACAGTCCACGCTGGACGGCATTCTCCGAGCCACCAGCGTTCTTCTCGCTGGAAAGACCTTTGTCGTGGCTGGATTTGGGCACTGCGGTAGCGGTGTAGCCATGCGAGCACGAGGCATGGGAGCCAACGTCGTCATCACGGAAGTTGACCCACTTCCGGCGCTACGAGCCATCATGGAAGGCTACCGAGTCATGCCGATGGATGAAGCCGCGAAGATTGGCGACATCTTCTGCACCGCAACGGGCATGGAAGACGTCATCGTTGGACGCCACTTTGAGACCATGAAAGACGGGGCCATCGTCTGCAACACAGGCCACTACGATTGTGAGATCAAAATCACTGACTTGGAAGCTCAAGCCGCTTCTGTTCGAACAATACGCCAGGACAATGAGGAATTCCTCATGGCTGACGGTCGCCGCATCTTCCTACTCGCTCGTGGCCGCTTGGTCAACCTTGCAGCCGCCGAAGGCCATCCTTCAGAAGTGATGGACATGTCCTTTGCGAACCAGTTCCTCTCCCTTTGTCGCTTGGCAAAGGAAGGCGGTGCCATGGGCAAGCAAGTCTACGACATAACCACCGAACAAGACCAGGAGTTGGCGACCACCAAACTTGAAACTCTTGGGTTCAGCATTGATGTATTGACCGACGCTCAACTCGCCTACCTTGACGACTACACCGTCGGTACGTGAGTTGTCATCGAGGTTTTCCGATAATATGTCGGTCTTAATTTGAATCCGAGGATTCTGAAAGAGACGTTTGTTGACCCCATGAATGGATAATCATGCTTTCAGCGTGTTGTAAGTGTTCGGCAACCGTTCCCTGTTTGATTCCCAATTTATCGCCAATGTCATTCTGATTGCAGGTTCGGGGAACGTTGTAATAGCCCATTTCCACTGCAGTTTTAATGACCGTTGTACGCCTCTCGGGTAGATTTGGGGCTGTCATCCAATCACCGATGAGTATTTTTGAAATCCTCATGTCCATTTTTTTCGGAATCAATGCCTCTAATTTATTTTTGATTCTTTTCAATCCATTGGAAGTACCCTGTATGGTCATAAAGAGCCCGTTTTCTCTAGAGAGGTATGTTGGTGGCATGATCCATGCCTCCGGTTCAGCCCCAATAATCAATTGAATCGGTCCCGGAGTTTTGACACTCAAATATGCAAAAGTCTCACCCTCTTGTAGGATATGGTCAATGATCAAACTTCCTTTTAATTCATCCTTGATTTTCATAAGATCTATGCCATCATGCTCCACTTTAACAATACAAGTCGGGACCGAATCCACAACTCCTGTTCCAGCAATCATTTCCAATTTGGTGAAGAATTTAGTGATTAAATGGCCGGGTAAATGCTTGGCCTGTTCATGTAAAATACGTATTTGAAAATACTTCATAGCCGCGTTGGATTCTGCTTCGCTCATCAAAACACATCCATTAGTATAATTCTACTTCCCTTGGCTTTCATGAAAAACGGAAACCTGTCCAAAGTGACTGCGATTAAGCCTTGTTAGACGTATTCTCAGCGGCTACACCCTATGATGAAAGGGCCTACTACATCAAATCAGCGATGGGAGTCCTAAGAATAACCCTTCCAAACATGCTAAAGAAACGGTTCGTTTCTTGGATGAACGTTCTCCTGCTGCTTGCCTAAAGGGCTTACAGCATTGGATTGAAGACATCACTT
>CAXAHZ010000080.1:0-6933 GCA_963968875.1 uncultured euryarchaeote | reverse complement strand
GCGAAACGTGGCTCCCCGTATGAAGCGGATGCATTGGGTAAGCTGATGCATTCCCTCTTCCCTAAAGCATTCCAAAATTGGAGGGACCCTGTTGACATGGACCGTGATGTATTGCTCGGAGTTTGGCTCGGATGGTTTGGATGGTTGAGTTTCCCTTCATTGTTTACTCAAGGTATCGCAGCGACTGCATTGACGGGAATGAACGGGTCTTTCATGGCGTTCATGTTGCTCTTGCTCTTTGTCTTAACCGGCGGCTTTGTCGTGCTTTTACTTCGTATTGTCTCATCATGGGGTGGACCGTTTTCAAGACTCTTTGGGAAATTTGGGGGAGAGGTGTTCGCTCAATTTGTGGGTTGGGTGTTGCTTCCTGTCGCCTTGTGGGTTGGCATCAACACCACACTCAATGCCTTTGAATTAGGAATCTTTTGATTAAAAGCAATTATCACGGTTGAGGTGAATGTCCATCTCATGCATGCTACCAACAACCATTGGAGTAAAACGAGTTTAGAATTGTTTTTGAAATGCCCGAGGGCTTGGGCGATAGCTTACGGGAAAAAAAGTACGAATCCAAAACCACGACCGACGGGTGACCGTACCTCTCGTCTTCGTTCGAACCTGATGGTACGTGCTGGACGAAGAACATTGATTGAAGAATTGGAAGACCTCTTCAACAACAAAAAATGGAGCATTAACTATCTGAAACGAAGAGTAAAAGCACATCTTGACGACCAAATTTGGACCCATCGCCTACAAATTGATTCAATTGTGATTGCAGGACTATGCACACAAATATCTCACCGATTGTTACGGCTGCGTGAAACGGATTTACTCAAGCCCATTTGGACGAGAAAGCCAAGGAGATGGGCATATTTTGAACGCTTTACGAGCATTCAAATTGGTAACCTGGACCTTTTCGCAACTCCTGACATGGTTGTTTATCATCAACACAAATGGACACTTATCCGATTGCGGTTTCAATCGGGACCAGCCCTTCCAAGCAGAGAATTTGAGGACATGTTGATGGTTCATTGGGCCATGCACAAAAGTGGCTTACCTGATCGGCCCGAGGATTACAGAATACGGACATTAACCTGGACCGGAGGCAAATGGGTGCAGGGGAATGTAGAGATGGATGCCCAGCGAGTTCATATCGCATGGATGATGCTTCAGCATGATGTTCAGGAAATGACATGGATGAAGCGATGGATTTCAGCCGACCCTAGCCTCGGAAGTATTCCCCTTGCCAGAACCGAAAAGGACTGTAGAGATTGCAATTACAAGCCAACATGCCCGGCTTCAAAAGGACTCAAGCAAGCAAAATACCTACAAGGACTCAAGCAAGGAAACCGTCAAAGATGAGCAATGAGGTCTTTGAGCACTGAATGGACATCCGTTGCTTTGGTCACTCCGCTAGCCAAAAGAACGCCTTCCGCCCCAAGTTCAAGAGCGGTTGCAACGTCCATTCCGTTTTTGACACCTGCTCCGCAGAGAACGCGAACCGAAGGGTTGACGGCTTTTACCGCAGCCACAGTATCACTGACAATTGATGGATCGGCAGTAGTCACCGAGATGTCCCCTCCAATCAATTCCGGAGGTTCAACCGCTATGAATGTCGGACCCAATTCAGCGAGTGCTTTGGCTTCTTCAACATCAGCAGCACAGGCACAAACAGGAAATCCATCGGGTAACATTTTGAGAAGTTCCTCAACATGCTGAATGGAAACCTTGTGTTCAGCATGGTTGATGAGGGTTCCAACCGCCCCCCGTGAACGAGCAGTTGTTGGTTCAAGCCATCCAGTATATCCTCCCAAACCAACCGGGTCAAGGTGCTGTGACCAAATTTCAACCGATTTAGAGGACGCAGAAAGAGGACTCATATCAAAGGCAGAAACTGCTGCGACCAAAGTCGCTGGCCCATTGGCATATTGCTCCATTGCTTCTAGTAAATTCATCGCTGCGTTTCCTGAAGCGGTTTGATATGTTTTGAAGTTAACAAGGACCAAAGGTTTGGACATACCGCTCCGTACACAACTGAGGATTTGAGGTTTAACACTCAACCGGATGAGATGACGCCATTCATTGACCATCAACGTGAGGCCATTGACCGCCGCTTTGGACGGTTCCTTTAGGAATCCTAGAACCGTGGTCAATAACAACGCCATCAAGGTTGCAATTTGGACCGATATGTACGCCTTCACCAACCAAGCAAGAATCCAAATGACATTGATCCTCAACTACCACACTCGAAAGTAAACTGCTTTGAGAAATTCGTCCATTTCCCAACACACATGATTTGGAGATCATGGAATCAGTAACATAAGCCTCTGATTGCATCTCTTTTTCTTGGAACCAATTTGATGCAACAACCGAACCGGTATCGTATCGATGATGTTCTATGCAAGCCTTAACCCCTTGATTCCATGCAGAAGGTGTGCCTGCATCAATAAAATACCCATCAAAAGCCTCTCCACTCAGTAAACCTTCTTTTGCAAGTTTAGGGAAGACCTCGCGTTCAATGGAATGCTTGCCTTTTGGCATCCAATCAAAGATTTCATCGTTAAAAATATACGAACCGGCATTGATGAGATTTGAGAAGACCTCTTCGGGTTTGGGTTTTTCTTTAAAGCGTGTAATGCGGTGGTTTTCATCCAAACCAACGATTCCAAATCGCGTTGGGTCTTCAACTTCCCAAAGACCAAGCGTGCCTACGGATTTGTTTCTTTTGTGGAGGTCAAGGAGATTTGATGCATCAAGAGAAGAGATGATATCTCCGTTAAAGCAAGCAAATGTACCGCTTACGACGTCCCTACAATTGCCCAATGCGCCACCTGTTCCCAGTGGTTTGTCCTCTGGAACAATGCGAACGTCAAACGGGACCTCTCGCTGTTTGAAGTAGGCCTGAATCATGTCAACCTTGTACCCTCCAGCAACTACAACTTCATCAACAAGATTTGGAGGAAGTGAACTTACAACATGTTCGAGGAGCGTCCGGTCAAGCATTGGCAAGAGGGGTTTAGGGACGCTGTTTGTCCAAGGACGAAGCCGAGAACCGACGCCTCCGGCTAGAACGACGACCTGCATAAAGAGCCGTCAATCATCTATGATATGAAGGCCGCGCCGATTCCATCTACATTTAAAATCAAAATCATTGGTGGTTTCGTTGGCCATCAACGCGCAAGTTGGTCCCATGCTTACGGCTGACTTGTGAATCAAAGTATTGAAAGACGGCCTTCCATTGGTTGAATTTGGAGAGCATCATGAACATCCACGAATACCAAGGAAAAGCCCTGCTAAAAGCAAACGGAGTTCCCGTTCTTGAAGGCGTACACTGTACTTCTGTTGAAGCAGCATTGAATGCCTATGACACGCTTGGAAGCAAAATTGTTGCAGTGAAGTCTCAAATTCACGCTGGTGGAAGAGGGAAAGGGACCCTTTACCATCCAACATCACGGGAACACGTTATGGATGGAGGGGTTAAAATTGCCTTCTCAAAGGATGAGGTGAAGACCTACGCAACCAACATTCTCGGAAACCTTCTTGTTACCATTCAAACGGGAGATGATGGAAAAGTTGTTAACAATCTATACGTAGAATCAGGATGCGATATCGCCCATGAGTACTATCTCGCCTTGTTGGTTGACCGTGAAAACAGAGCCGTCCTCATCATGGCATCAACGGAAGGTGGAATGGACATTGAGCATGTAGCTGAAACGACCCCGGAAAAAATCCACAAAATTACTGTCGACCCTAATTCTGGCCTCCTCGGATACCAAAAGCGTGACCTCGGTTTGGCCCTTGGACTTCAGGGAACCTCTCTTAAATCCTTCATGAAGTCATTGACATCAATGTACAACATGTTCGTCAACAACGATTGTGCCATGGTTGAAATCAACCCGCTCGTAAAGACAAACGATGACCAAATTATCGCACTTGATGCAAAGATTTCGTTTGATGAGAATGCGGAGTTCCGACATAAGTCGTGGGATGAACTCCGAGACCTTTCCGAAGAAGAAGATGTTGAAATTCGCGCCAAGGAAACCGGATTATCTTACGTAAAACTTGACGGAAATATCGGTTGCCTTGTCAATGGAGCAGGACTCGCAATGGCAACCATGGACGTGATCAAACTCTATGGCGGAGAACCTGCCAACTTCCTGGATGTTGGCGGAGGAGCCAATGAGGAACAGGTAAAAACAGCGTTTTCTATTATTCTAGAGGACCCAAATGTGAAAGGAATTCTCGTAAACATCTTTGGCGGAATCATGCGATGTGATATCATCGCCCGTGGAGTCATTGCTGCAACAGAGGCACTTTCGCTAGAAGTACCCCTCGTCGTTCGACTTGCAGGAACCAACGTGGATGAAGGAAAGGCAATCTTAGCCTCATCAGAACTGAACATTCACCCGGCAGACGACCTTGCTGAGGGTGCTCAACGAATTGTTGAATTGATCGGAGGTGTTGCTTGATGGCAATATGGATTGAAGAAGATGCAAAGGTATTGGTTCAGGGAATCACTGGGAAACAAGGAATGTTTCATGCTGATAAAATGGTCGAATACGGAACCAACATTGTTGGGGGTTGCACTCCTGGAAAGGGAGGAAAAACCGTTGACCTTCAAGGCAAGCCCTACCCGGTATGGAATTCTATGTTTGAAGCCATAGAGGCGACAGATGCCCACGCCACCGTCATTTACGTGCCTCCGCCTTTTGCCGCTGAAGCAATCATGGAAGCCGCAGATGCTTTTCATTCTGTCAAAGGAGAAGGTGTTGTTGTTTGCATCACAGAAGGAATTCCGACCTTGGATATGGTCAAAGCGGTTGCTTTTGTAGAAAACCGCCCAGGCGTGCGTTTGATTGGACCTAATTGCCCAGGAATCATCACTCCAGGAGATAACGGGGGAGCAAAGATTGGAATCATGCCCGGTCATATCCATGCAAAGGGAAGAATCGGCATCGTATCCAAATCCGGTACATTGACGTATGAAGCAGTCGCTCAAACCATGAGTATAGACGAAGGGCAATCCACCTGCGTCGGTATTGGCGGTGACCCAGTAAACGGAACGGGATTCATTGAGTGCCTCGCTGCGTTCCAAGCAGACCCTCAAACAGAAGCCATTGTAATGATTGGAGAAATCGGCGGTAATGCGGAACAAGAAGCTGCGGCATGGGCTGCAGAACATGTCACAAAACCCATTGTTGGTTTTGTTGCGGGCGCAACGGCTCCTCCCGGAAAAAGGATGGGGCATGCTGGAGCAATTATTTCTGGTGGGAAAGGAACCGCAGAGGAAAAATTCGAAGCTTTTGCAGCGGCAGGGATAGCTTGTGCAAAGGATCCCTCAGAGTTGGGTGCGGTACTTCTTGAATCTCTCAAAGCAGCAGGATTGCGCTGAATTCAAAGATAAACATCCTTCAAATGAAGCGAATGATGTGGTGCCAGATTACCATCTCTTGCTTGTTGCAACAACTGCTTCCCCTCATTGCTATGAACATAAACAGCCCGGCCAGGGCTAACATGAGCGTTCCACTGGTCTTCAAACCACTTGGCGTGTTTTTTCTTTCCTGCAAGACAGGATGGAACCCGATGATACATTACCAACTCTTTCCTCCCTTTACGCAAATATTTTGCTAGTACCTCCGGTAGAAGTTTTGAAAGAAAGGTATCATCAAAGAAAACCGAACTGCGACCGATGATGTATCTTGCATCTTCCAATCCGCCAAACACTTCACTCAAAGCCCCTGCAAAAAGATCCGACTGCTCTTGGCTGCATCCATCGATAAAATATCTATACCACCCGCCACCACGCTCTCCTCCTCCTAATTTGCTTCCTTTTGGAAGGAGGTCTGCGTCCCACATGGCATTTGCCACAGCTGTAATGATTGAACGGTTGAGTGAAGCATCTGTCCACGGGTCTGCCCGTTTTCCAAATTGGAACCCAAGGCCACCTCCACCTGCTGGAGCAGGCTTAAACTCCAGTGATTTTCTTGATTCAGCAGAAAAAGGCTCACCAATCCCCCACATCTCCCGGGTTTCAGAGCGCATCCGAGAGCGTTCAAGCATTTCTCGGTTCAGTACTGCCATACCCTCATTGACACCTTCGGGCTGTAATTCTGTGAATGCAGCATGTACATGCCCCACTCCTTTCTCTATAGAACCATCATCGCAGACTCCAAAGAGGTTCGTATGTTTTTTCCTAAATCGGTCGTAATCATCAAATCCTTTGATGAACTCTTCAGCAAGACAAACAACGTCCCAATTGTTTGCAACTTTATTCGGCCATGTCTTGTCCAAACGCATTGAACGACCCCGCAGTTGATTGATGCTCATGCTTGTAGTAACGGTTGTGAGGTCGACAAGGACGTTGATTTTTGACGCGTCCCAGCCTTCACCCAAAAGACCACGGGTACCAATGAGGCACTTCGTGAATCCTTCTTGGAAAAATTCTGTAACCATTGTGGAATAATAGCGGGGCGCCCAATCAGCACCAGAACCGTGTATATGATGGAAACGACCGAGAGATTCATCCTGAAATTCTATGCTAAGTTCTCGCTCTTCAACCCATTGACGAGCTTTAGAAAGAAAACGTTCGCAGACATCGTCATCGATAAGCAATGTACTACCGGTCATCAATATTGGGTCAAGTTGGTCCCCAACTTCACAATCTACTAGGGCTTTGAATACTCCAATTGCACCGCCTGCTTCATCGTCATGGATTCCATCAACAAGCGCCGTTGATGATGTCTTTTCAAAATCAGTAACAACGACGCATCTTAGTGCAGAACCCAATGATTCATGTTCCACTTTTAGAATCTCGGAAAGAGCGGAGGTCTTTTCCGCCGCATATGCTAAAATTCTACTCACTGGAGATGCACAAGGTCGTGCTCCACTTTCTGTAATTTGATAGCCAAGAAGACGAAGACGGTTTGTTACATTCTC
>CAXAHZ010000079.1:0-6936 GCA_963968875.1 uncultured euryarchaeote | reverse complement strand
GAACACGACGACTGTGATGCATCAGGAACCGTTACGTTTACTCTTGAGAAGAATGAAGACAGTGCCATGCCTGTGGAAGAGGATGACGATTGGACTTGGGAAGATGAAGAAATGAACCTTATCCCAATCTGTGATTGGTTTTACACCGTCACCTTCGCAAACGGTAGCATGATGTCTGACCAAGCCATTGGTGAAGACGCCATTACTGGAAGCCGAACCGTTGAACTTGTTGACGATGCTTCTTATGAAATCGGAATCTTCTGCTGGGACCCTGAAGGCGGAATCATCAGCATTGAACTAACCAGTGCACTAGGGAACTCGAGCAACAGCAGTTCAGAGGTAGCATGGGTTTGGATGCAACTTGAAGTCCCTGCCGGAGTTGGTGGAGAATTCCCAATCGGCATCTCATGGACCGATGGATACCACGCTGAATCTGGAGTGCTTACGATTATCGCCACCGGCGACGGTAGTGCAGGTGACCTTACCAACATCAAGGTAACAGAGAGTGAGAGTGAAGGCCTACCTGGTTTCACCGCTGCTTTCGGTATCATCGCACTCCTCGGAGCAGCTATGCTCTCCGGCCGCCGAGATGACTGATTCAGTCAGCCTAGTCAGGTCTGGTCCTGCACCCTTTCGGGGCTTTCTAGGAACGGTGTGAGTTTGCACTCCAAAAACACGAAGTCTAACGAGAAATCGTTCATGCGAATACCTCAGGTATTCCATGGATGAAGACGAACAAGCGCTGGATGTCCACAATACTGGTCAAAAGGTTACGAAGCGAAACAACACCTTTGACACGGCACTAAGCATCATGATGGTCATAAAAGAAGCCAGGGCATACTTTGCCCAAGGACGAGATGGCTTTGTCTCTGGCCATAGGTCAATTCCCATCGCTTCTGCCTGCTCAATAAGTTCTGCCATCTCAGCAAGGTGTTCCTCAACCGATGAATGACTCATGAACCCTCCAATCTGCCCGCCCTATTTTTACCCTCGGAACACAAGACTTGAAGTTCAGCCGCTCAAGGCCCCATCATGAGTGAAGTCCCGAAGGGCGTGAACCTTACGGCCCCTTCGCGACGCAGCATACGACCGACTGCTACGATGACGCTAACCCGAGACGGCCCCAACGGCGTTGAGGTTCTTCTTGGAAAGCGTTCACGTACGATGAGAGCGTTTCCAAACTACTGGGCTTTTCCTGGTGGGGGTGTTTCCTCTGTAGACGATGCTGCAGTAGAGGCTTTTCCACAACTTGAGGGGAGTGAATCAAAGACAATAGCTTGCATCCTGAGAGAGATGAGTGAGGAACTTGGGCTCGTTCCAAGTCCAAACGGACTTACTGCCTTACCTCTCCAAGCAAGAACTTCAATTGTTGCTGACAAAAAAAATTGGTTAACGTTGGCAAAGCAACATGAATTCCCGGTCTCAAGGGCTAACATCAAGGTACTTAGCCACCGAATTACGCCACCGTTTGGGCCCGTACAATTTGACAATGCCTTTCTTCACTACCATGCAGGTTGGCATGAAGACGTCCCGGCAATTGACCTTGAACCACAGACTGAATTCACTGAGATCATGTGGGCGAAACCGACTGAAATTCTGTCCAGATGGCGGTCATATGAGTTGAAAGTCGCTCCACCCGTCGTGACACTGCTGATGGAGGTTGAACGAACACTTGAGCGGCATGAACGCAACATGGACCTCGCAGCAGATGATATATCGTCTCGCCTGCCCGGAAGAAGATCAATTCTTTTTGCACATGGTGTTGAAGTGATTCCAATAAAAACCGCTACGCTACCACCTGCAGACCACACAAATGCATACATGGTTGGAGACCCAAACGGTGATTTTGTTCTTGTCGACCCTGCTGTTCGTATGCGAGAGGATATGGAAACCTTAGCAACGGCAATAGAACGCCATGAAGGCAACCTCTTAGCGGTTATTTTCACACACAGCCATGGAGACCACCTTGCGGATATTGGCCTTTTGAGAGAAGCGGTTGATGCACCAATCTGGGGAAGTGAATTTACTTCCCAAAGCGTGCCTTGTGAACGCATTCTCAAGGACGGTGATGCACTCCAGTTAGGAAATCAACAATGGAAGGTTCTCATTACTCCTGGTCATCATCCCGGCCACGTTTGTCTCCTCGGAGATGCTGGACTCATCGCTGGAGACATGGTTGCCGGCATCGGGACGATACTCATACCGCCGCAAACAGGAAACATGAATCAGTACATCACTCAACTCAAACGCCTCAAAGCGCTCCAACCGCATTTGATTTTCCCGAGCCATGGCCCTGTAATCGCTTTGCCAGACAAGGTGTTCCAGCATTACATTGACCACAGAACCCTTCGCCATCAACGTGTTTTAGACGCCGTAACCTTAGGCCTCTCCACCGTTGAAGACATTGCTAAACAAGCATATGAGGACACTCCAGATGCTCACCCCGCACTCGCTGTAGACCAGACTCTTTCCCACCTAATTTCACTGGAAGAGGAAGGATATGTTTCCAACATCAACAACATTTGGAAGAACAATCAACAAGGAGTTTAATTCATGCCAAGAAGAGTTGTTATCAAGAAATCGGGTGGCGTTTCAGCCATCGATGTCCAATCAATGGACATGCCAACCCCTGGAAAAAATCAAATTCGTATAAGGGTCGTTTTTGCTGGCATCAACTTTGCAGACCTTCTAATGAGAATGGGTTTTTACAATCCTCGCCCGCCTTACCCCTTTACGCCAGGATACGAAATGAGCGGATATGTAGATGCCCTTGGTGAAGGTGTAACTTCGTTTACAATCGGCCAAAGGGTTGTTGCAGCAATGCGAAACGGTGGGCAAACAAGTCATGCTATTTGTGACACTTCAAGGGTAATTTTACTGCCCGAGGACATCTCTCTGGAAGCTGCCGCTGCGACACCGGTTGTTTACCTAACTGCCCACCACATGCTCCACCATCTTGGACACATTGAACCAGAACATAGCGTCTTGATCCATGGGGGTGCGGGTGGTGTCGGAATCGCTGCGCTTCAACTTTGCAATTGGGCTGGAGTTGAACGAGTTTGGGCGACATCCTCGGCAAGCAAACACAACATAATTGAGCAATATGGAGCCAAGGCTATCGATCGCCACAACGAAGATTTCGTTGAAATTATTCGCAGGGAAACGGAAGGAAGAGGAGTGGACCATGTCCTCGACCCGATTGGTGGAGAGCACCTCAAACGAAGCCTCTCAGTGGTTGCTGAAGGTGGGCGATTGTACACATACGGCCTGTCTGCTGCTGCACCTACATCAAAGCGCTCTCGGATCAAAGCACTGTTGGCATTGAGAAAGACACCAAAGTTTGACCCGCTTAGATTAATGACGCGCAATCGATCTGTATTTGGCGTACATATGGGAACTTGGACAAATGAGGCGGTCATGCAGCGACAACTGAATCGAATTATTGAAGGAATACAGGAGGGCCATCTTAAGCCCACAGTTGACCGAATATTCCCCGCAGAAGAAGTTCAAAAGGCGCATCAATTTATTCATGATGCAAAGAACATCGGCAAAGTATTGCTGAAATTTTCTGAGATAGAAGAATGATTCACGAGACGTGAAGGAAAGACTCGTTTAAGTCCCGTTATCAATGAATGTGGAAATACAAAGGCCATACAGGTGCCTGTGAAGCATGAAAAACCTTCAATAGACCTCAACATGGCAGGGAAGTTAAGGGGGGTTCTCAATGAAGAAGGCAATGTCTGGTTTTGATTTGCGGGCCATCGCCCGTGAGCTCAATCAATTTGCTGGAGCCTATGTCAAAAAAGCATACATGCCCCATTATGAACAGGTTGTTCTAAGAATCAATCCCAAAGGTTCAGAGCAATCCGACTTGGTTCTTGTCCGCGGTGAACGAATCTACACATCTCAAAGAGACCGCCCCATGCCTATGACCCCGCCACCGTTTGCAATGGTCCTCCGAAAGCACCTGCGCAATGCTCGCCTTACTGCAGTAAAACAGGTAGGTTTTGACCGAGTGTTGTCCTTCCATTTTGATACAAAGGGCGGAGAACGTACGCTTTATGTTGAGGTTTTTAGGGACGGAAACATCATTCTGGTTGATGAAAACGGTATCATTGTTCAGCCCCTAACCCATGCATCCTATGCAGGCCGGACGCTCAAGAAGGGGGTGGAATATGTTCCTCCACCTGCTGCGATGGACCCTTACTCGCTGACCAATGAAGCGATAAGTGAACTTCTCACTAAATCCGACCGTGACCTTGTTTCAACGCTAGGAGGGAAGGCAAACCTTGGAGGAACTCATGCCAATGCCGTGTGTGAACTCGCGCAGCATGAACCGAACATGAACCCGGCTGAGGCAGATGCAAAATCCATTTACAGCGCTCTAAAATCTCTGCTTGACGACCTTGACTCGTCCGATAGTGGTCATCTCATTGTTCAATTGATGGATGTTGATAAGGAAAATTGGGAAGAGGAATATGAAAAACTGTCAATGATTGAACAACATCAGTGGCTTGAGCAGCGGGCGAAAGAAGCGACGCCGATTCTTCTGCCCTCCCATGCCGGTAAGCCGCAAGTAAGTTTTCCTTCACTTAGGCAGGCAGTCGATGCTTGGAAGGGAAGTCATGACGCCCACGCCCTCCAGCGAAGGGAAGAAGAACGGTTTGATCAAGCAGGGCCGGGAAGAGGCCAATCCACTGGAGCGGAACGACTGGAGCGACGAAAAGCTCAACAAGAAAAGGCTCTTTCCGGATTTAGCGTTAAAATCGAAAAGCAGCAGCGCTTGGGACATTTGATACAGGAACACTGGACTCATGTAGAGAGCCTCTTGAATCAAACCAAAGAAGCCGTTGAGGCAAACGGATGGGATGCCGTCAAAAAAGCCTCAAAATCAATCCCATGGATCACGTCTGTAAATCCATCAAAACGTGAGATAAATATCATTCTCCCCGATGAAGATAACGAGCCTAAAGGGCCACAGATAATGCTTGAACTTGATGCAACGGTTCACCAAAACGCTCAGCGGTATTTCCAATCCGCAAGAAAACAAAAGAACAAGACAAGCGGTGCGGTTCAAGCCCTTGAAGAAACGGAACGCCAACTCAAGCGTGCGAAAAAGAAAGAAATGAAGCAGAAAGTAAGCGGCAAGCTCAACCGGCTTAAACGCAGCAAACGTATGTGGTTTGAACAACACCGCTGGGGGATTGTCAATGGAGGGCACCTCATCGTAGGAGGAAAGGATGCAAAGGGGAACGATACGATTGTCAAAAAGCACTTGTCGGGTTCAGACATGTATCTTCATGCAGACTTACACGGTGCACCTTCATGCAGTCTGCGAGCAACACAAGGATTCGTATTGGAAGAGCGCAGACCAAGACATCTACCAAAGGATATCCCAGCATACCGACTTGTCGATAAACTTGGCGATGAACGAATCAATGAAGACAAACTCAATCAAGGGGCAACCTTGGCTCTTTCTTGGAGTCGTGCATGGAACAGTGGTGGCTCTCATGGTACGGTCTATAGCGTTAAACCAGCACAAGTTTCCAAGACCGCTCAAACTGGAGAATTCGTTGGAAAGGGTTCTTTTATTGTTCGTGGCCAACGGACATGGTACAAGGACTTGGACGTCGAAATCGGAATTGGAATCGTTGCGATAAACGGCGTTCCACTCATGATTACGGGGTCTCCTCAAGAAATTAGAGTCATGTGCCCACGTTATGCAGTTCTGCGACCAGGCATGGTCAAGAAAGAACGTGTTGCAAATCAAATCTATAAGATCACGGGACTATCTACCGATGACTTATTGGGAGTACTTCCTGGTGCTTGCGAGGTTGTGGAGGAGTCTGGAATTATGTCTGCACCTGCAGTAACGGAGGAAGAATGATGGATGAAAATACAAAATCCAGTGCTGAAATGTGGGATAGAAGGTTTGGTCTAGATGAATACGCCTATGGCAGAGAACCAAACCAGTGGCTTAAGAGTCGTATTGAAAAGATGATTCCTGATTCGCATGCAAGAGCCCTGTTTCCAGCAGATGGGGAGGGGAGAAACGCAGTTTGGGCCGCCGCCAAAGGTTGGAATGCGGAAATCTTTGACCTCTCCAAGGAGGGGAAAAAAAAGTGCTTACAGCTTGCAAAGGTACATGATGTGACCGTGGGCTATCAGGTGGACGATTTGGTCCTGAGGTCTTTCGACAATGAGGAATACGATCTTATCGCCTGCTCTTGGTTTCACACTCCATCGGTTATTCGTAAACGACACATGCCACGAATGCTCCATTCACTCAAACCAGGCGGACATTTTGTAATGGAAGGATACCACAAAAGCCAATTTCCGCTCACAAGTGGCGGGCCTAAGTCATTGGATTTACTCTTTGACCTTGATGAGATTTTAGCTGAAATGACAGGTGAACAGGCACCTCAAATGAGGGTTATTCATGCATCTGTAGAGACAACCAACCTCAATGAGTCCAAGTTACACAGAGGAGATGCTCGGGTTGTTCGACTTCATTTGACTAAAATTTAGTCACAATTCCGTCATCACTTCTTTCGTTTGAACGTACGGGGGGGTGAACCACGGCGTCGCGCAAAGTTAGCCCTGGATGGGCGAGGTCCTGACCTTGGCTTAGGAGGAGGGGCTCGCTTACCCTTGGATTGATTGTTTTCACCCGTACTTTCCCCACGAGAGCTGTTCTCTCTCTGAGGAGCCGAACGGCCGTGATATCCACTGTCCTGACGGGGTTCATCACGACGCCCGCGATCATGACCACCTTGGCGGCCTCCACGGTTGTCTCGGCGATCATTATCTCGGTTTCCGCCACGTTGACCTCCACCGTAATTTCCGCTATTCTCTCTGCGGTCATTGTTGCGTTGTTGGCCACCGCGCTGATTGTCTCCTCGATGACCTCCACGATCATTATCTCTTGACTCTCTC
>CAXAHZ010000078.1:0-7127 GCA_963968875.1 uncultured euryarchaeote | reverse complement strand
TGTGCGATTGGAATGTCCATGGTTGTGATTCCCGACGCGTCAGTAACGGTCACGTCAATGGTTCCGTCGAGGTTGGTGTCCCAACCCATGGTCATTGAATCGCCGTCAATATCAATGGCGGCGTAATATGCTTTGATGGTAAAACTCTCCAAAGCTTCAGTAGTGGTATTGTAGTTGGCATTGGAATCCTCATCCAATTCCTCTGACATGAGGTCATACAAAATTTCGGATTGGGCGATCATTGGAGGATTGTTTATGGGTGCGGTTGCCGTTCCAGTCGTTGTTTCTTCACCCTCTGCAGGGGGGGTGATTCCATCTTCGGTCATACCGAAGCATCCGGTTAAAATCAGTAGGGCAGTCAGCGTAATTACATTCAGTGTGCGTGTTATTTGCATGTTCCCACCAGTTGATGGAGGGAAATAAACTTAGTTCAAGCAAAGACGGGTTGCTGTTCACATGCGCGGAGATTTATGCATTCATTAAAAACCGCGCATGATGGGTTGTTTTCATGCTTGCTTTTGTGCTAAGTTCATAAGCCGTCGCGAGAGGCTCGTGATTAGAGAGGGATGAACTCATGCTGAACGTCACGGCCCGCCAGGACTTGATGAACAAGATTATTGAAACTTTGAGCGTGGTTGTTGAAGACGCCCGCTTTGAGTTCAAAGAAAACGGTTTGCAAGCCCGTGTAGTTGACGCGTCACACGTTGCAATGATCAAAATGGAGGTGGATTCAGCTGCCTTTGATACTTGGGAAGTTGAAGAAACCGACCTTGGTTTAGAACTCCGCAAGGTCAAGGAACTCATCAGCCTCGGTGCTGCTGACGACATGATCGAGATGGCATATACGCCAACCTCCGGTGTGATGACGCTTAACCTTGGAAAGATTGACCGTAACATCCGTCCACTTGACAACACGACCATCTCCTCGCCCAATGTGCCTCAAATCGATATTCCCTCAAAAGTAGTGATGACCGGTGCCGCCCTTGCCCAAGCTCTTCGGGCTGCAAAGCAAGTTGGAGACCTGGTCAATCTTAGCATTGATTCGGACAGTTTCACCGTTCACGTTCAGGGCCAAACCGACTCCGTTACGGTTTCGTTCGCAAAAGACGAACTGCAATCCCTTGAGTGCGATAAACCGGCAAGAAGTCAATACTCCTTGACGTATCTTGTGCCGCTTGCAAAGGTCTTCGCCGGTTTGGGCGAAATTACACTTGGATTTGGTGAAAGTTTCCCTCTGCGATTGAGTTTCTCATTCAACGATGGTGCCGGAGAAGTCGTTTACTACCTCGCACCTCGTGTTGAAAGTGAATACTGAAGTGAACTTGACTTGCTTGTGCAAGTAACTTCCATAACATGACTCAAGGCTAGCATCTGCTCATGTTAGGCGAAGTGTCTCAGTACTCTCGCCATCCATGATTGCATTCCTTGCAGGTCAACATACGAGTTTCAGGCTCGTCGGATGAACGGGTTTGTTCCAAGTAAGCATAGACTTCAATACAGTCACATTTTGGACACATGTACGTGTTTTTTGTTAGCACACCTTGCATCTTATCGGAGTCCTTGATGACCTCATATTCTCTGGATTTGACCTGAGTACTCGAAGTCGCCTTTGACAGGTCAACTTCCTTTCCTCCAATTTTTGTCTTGAGTTTAGCAGGTCCATTATAACCACATTTGTAGTTGGTACAGGAGATATCTCCCGATGGGGTTGGGAAAGAAAGGGTCCCGCATTTTGGGCAAAACATAACACATTCCCGTGTGGAGCAGTATATAGGTTCTTGCCATTTAAAATATGATTTCACACCTTATACCGATTCAATACCCCTTTCACGAACATTTCCACAAGGGGAAGGGTCAATATCAACGGCGCTTACGGCGACCCATGTGGTTGTGGTATGATTGGCGTGCTGCGGCGATTTGCGACATTGATGGCAACATTGTAGACAGCATTGAGTGGGACGGGCACATGACCGAACATGGGGTTATGGAACGTTTACGAACTGTAGAACTCGGTCAGTACATTCCAGAGGTCAATGAATTGCTCAAACGCTTCCCTGAGGCCTTAGTGTGCCTTCACGGTGATGAAAAATTGCCAAATGCAGACTGGCCCTATCCGAATTCAATCGAGCAATCACTCGCCGACAAAGCAGCACTTCGCCTTGCAATAGAAGGCGTGCAGCGAGCTGCAAGCGACCCTGACAGGCGCATGGAACATCTTGTTCGGGGCAGCGATGAACTTCGAGCAGCACATCTCACGATGGAAGCGCGATTAATTGAATGGACCGGGTTGTTTTTCCCACTCGCAGTCGTTACTGACCGTAACGAGTTTGTCCGCAATGTCGCTTCAAGCCAGACACCGCAGGAATTTGCTTCTACGGTAGGCCTTGACCTTCCGAAGGAACAACCCTCAGAGGCTGAGTGGCGTTCCATTCGTGAATGGGCAGAGGATACGACAGGCTCAAACGGGCGATTGGACCGAATGGAACATGCTCTGCGTGACCTTTCCACACAGCATCTGCCCTCAGTTTCCACGCTTGTTGGGCCGTTGTTAGCAGCTCGGCTTTGTGTGGAAGCCCATGGCCGTATGCGTTTGGCACGATTGCCATCGGGGACGGTTCAAATTCTAGGGGCTGAAAAGGCCTTTTTCAACCATCTCAAAACAGGTGCTCCGTCTCCAAAACACGGCCATATTTTCATGCACCCTTGGATCAGTCGCTCACCTCGTTGGGTGCGTGGTAAAATCGCTAGAATGCTCGCTGGAAAAATCAGCATTGCAGCCAAAATTGATGCCTTTGAGGGTACGTCGTGGACTGAAGACGATGTTCTTCCGATCGAACAGCGAGTTGAAGAACTTCGTGAGCAGCATAAAAGCCCGCCAAGTCGGAGATAAATGGAGGGTTCTCATTGGGAGGTGGCTCAAAGCGAAACCGTGGCCCTCGCCACCTTTCATCGGTTGTTAGATTGGACCGTAAATCCCTTTGGACACTGAATGCAGTTCCGAGAAAAGCGGTTTATGGTGAATCATTGCGCAAGTTCTCCGGCAAAGAGTATCGGCGTTGGGAGCCGCATCGTTCAAAATTGGCTGCAGCAATGCTGCGAACTGCATATGACCCTGCTCTACTTCTTCCAAATCAAGGAGAAACCGTTCTCTATTTGGGTGCAGGACACGGAACCTCAGTCAGTCATTTGCATGACCATCTGTGCGGTCAAGACAACCGTCTGGGGGGTCGTCTTGTGAGCGTGGACCTTGCTCCGAGATGTTTACGCGACTTGACTTTTCTAGCCCAAAAGCGCCCGGGTTTGGTTCCGGTTTTAGGCGATGCTCGCCGTCATGAAGCATGGGGTGTTCTCATTCCAAGAAAAGTAAATTGGTTGTTCCAAGACGTAGCTCAAGCAGGTCAAGTTGACATCTTTATGGCTGCTTGCCGTCGTTTCCTTGCACCCGGTGGCATGGGCTTGCTCTCCCTTAAGGCAGCCAGTGAACGGTGGACGGGTGAAGGTGAGGCCGCATTATTTGCCGAGGTTGAACAACGGTTAATCGACGCTGGATACGATGTCGCTGAATCCATTGAACTTACTGGCTATGAAGACCATCACCGTTTGTTCGTTGTTCATATGACGGAGGGTTGAGACTGCCTGAACTTCCAGAGGTTGAAACGGTCCGTCAGGGTCTCATTCAAGGATTTAAGGGAAAAACAATCAGAGATGTTTTGATTCGCCGTAAAGGACTGCGTTATCCATTTCCCGAAGACCTTCCATCCATTACAGGTGCGACCGTAGAAGATGTTCGCCGTAGAGCAAAATATCTTCTCATAGATTTAGATGATGGCAGAGTGATACTTTCACATCTTGGAATGTCCGGTCGGTACACTCTTTTTTCATCAGAGGAAGCCGACGCTGTGTCAATGCCCTTGTTGAAAACCGTGAACGGAGGGGTTCCAGTTTCATCTTTTGGACAACGAACCGGCTATGATGGGAAACACGACCATTTGGAATTTGTTTTTACTGACGGTAGCCGGGCGGTCTACACGGACCCTCGACGGTTTGGAATTGTGGATTTATTTCCGAGGATGGATGAACCCGTGCATTTTCTTTTGGAACGGCTGGGCCCTGAACCGTTTGAGCAGTGGACTGCCAAAGACCTTGCTAGGACACTGCAGGGGCGTAAAGTAGCCATCAAGACAGCACTCTTGAACCAACACATCGTAGTGGGTGTTGGAAACATTTACGCTTGTGAAGCCCTTCATCGAAGCGGTCTTTCACCAACCAGAGAAGCCCGTACTTTAGTACGCAAAAACGGTCAACCTACCCGCAAGTTGGAACGTCTCGTTGATGAAGTCAAATCCGTCATCAATGAAGCGATCGCTTCGGGAGGTTCTACCCTCAATGACTTTGCATCCGTTGATGGGACACTTGGCTATTTTTCCCATCAATTTACCGTTTATGGGCGAGAAGATAACCCGTGTCTCAAAGAAGGGTGCGGCGGTGTAATCGAGCGCATCACGCAGAGCAATCGTTCAACGTTCCTTTGTCCACGCTGCCAGCGCTAATTGACTCTGAATACGATGCTCAAGGCGAAGCCCCAAAGAACAATTGCCGTTAATCTGTGAATGAATACACCCTTTTTCTTCAATTGCTCCAAGATTGGAGTCCCTGTCAAAGCAACAGCTACGGTGAGGTACCAAAGTGTATCAATGGCCATCCCGAGTAAACCAACAGCGACTTTACTGCTAAATTCCATTCCTGGCCGGAGTACTTGGGCGAGTACTGCTACAAGGAAAAGAGCGATTTTAGGATTGAAAAAGGCGATTGCAAATCCTTCTGTAAATCCCTGTCGGCTTGAAACGGCGTGGGTTTGGGATTCAAAATCTCCATCCATGTTCCACATTGAGTATCCGTACCAAACCAGCAAACCGCAACCGATGAGTTGCAGTGCCAAAAATACACTTGGAGCTTCCTCTAGCAGCACGATGAGACCAAAGACAGCAAGTCCAGCATAAACCCCGAAACCAACCCCGTGCCCTAAAGCACAAACCATTCCTTGCCGCCTACCTCCTATCATGGTGTTTCTAAGAACGACCATCAGACTCGGTCCCGGAGATATCGCTCCAAGGAAAAATACCGTCCCTGCAGCGAGGAGGATATCCCACTCCAAGACCGCCATACTACGACGGATGTGACGTTGGTCATCAACGTAGTGGACTTTATGTCACTAGAGAAGGTAAAGTGTGAATCCCATGCCAGCATCGTTGGCTTTGAGCAAATCGGAATAGTTCATGCTCCACTTAATCAGAGATTCATTCATGCGCTTTTGACGCAAAACATGATCATAGGCTTTAGACAATGCACGGGTGGAATCTTCGGTTCCAGTTTTCGGGTCCATGTGATGACATCAACATCTTCCTACTTTAATGTTGTTTTACGTGCATCATTTACGAAAAAGTGCAGGAATGCGGAAATAAAATATATTTTTAGTCAATGTATTAGGATTTAGCAAGTAAAATCCAAGCATGCTGAACGTTTGAGCAGAGAAGGTTTGAAAGGAAGTCTTGCTCACCAACAATCACTGGAGAGGGCAACATGGCACGAATTCATCCAGTCAAGTTTCTCCAACACTTGCCAAGCCGAATTCGGGTGCTCATGGCAACACGAAGATTGGAACGTGCTAATCGGAACGCAGGACAAGAACCAATGCTTGAAATCGATACTTCCCTCAAGGTTGCCGTTCTTCTTCTTACATGGAAGCGGCCTGAGTTGCTAAAAAAAGCACTTGAGACACTTGCGATTCAAACCTACAGCAACTTCACGCTTTTCATCTCAAACGCCAACGATGAAATCGTTGACCGAGTTAATTCCGAGGTCAAACCCTTTGAGGATAAAATGGAAATCAATGTCATTCATGCCTCCAACGAGCGCAAAGGTTTTCGTCGTTTTGACCTATCTAAAGAGCTTCATAAGGAAGGATACGATACGATTTTGTTCATCGATGATGATGTTCGGTTTTCTGCACGTCACGTCGAGATCGCGTTATCCCAATACGAGCCCAATTCCTACAAGTCGTGGTGGGCTTGGAGATTGAACGGAAAACCGTACAAAGAACCCGAAGACAGAACAAGAGTCGAGGCCAAGGGCGAACGTGTTGATTATTGTGGTACTGGAGTAAGTATTGTTGATATCAGCATCTTTTCGCATGAAGAGTTGTTTAACCATCCACCGGATGGATTGCACATTGAGGATTTGTGGTTGTCGTATTTTGCAGACCATGTTCTTGGATGGAAACTTGAGTTCCTTGATCTTCCTCATGTCATTCTCGGAGGGGGCGATGACTTTGCTCTGTACTTGAGAATACAAGAACAGCCAACGAACAAAGAGACCTTTGTTGAGGGATTACGGGAACGTGGATGGAAGGTTTGAACGCAGCGTTTGAATTTTATCTGGAACGTATTTTCTTTTTGACGTTGACCGGTGGGACGAAATCGGTTTACGGCTTGGTGTAAGTCAAGCCCTCTTTGAAGCCTCTGCGTAAATTTATGCGATTGCTTCTTTAATGAGGGGTCCGACCTTTAGAACATGAGCGAAAGCGGTGATTCCGGTTCATTTTTCAAAAAATGGGCCATGCGGCAATACTGGAGGATGCAACAATCCCAAGCCGTTGTCAGTCTCTTGCTTTGGGGTACCACAATTACGCTTTTGGTTTGGCCGTTGATCGAGTGGAGGTTCGCTTCCGGATGTACCAGAGGTCCGTGTTTTCCAGAAGAAATCCTAGGGATCTCAAGTACCTACTTTGCTCTTGCAGCCATCTTCTTCACGGTGATGTTCTCTGTACTCACCATTGGCTTTCTCTATGACCAAGTCTTCTCATTGTGGACCGAATGGAGAAGTGTCGATATGGAGCGCAACCCCTTCGTAACCTACGCACTGGCTCCAACTTGGGTCATGACGCTTGCATTACAGGCTGAGGTCTTGAAGCGAACTGCACCGGATGACGAAGCCATGGTTAAGCAAGCCGATTGGTATCTAAAATGGTGTGAAAATTATACCGAGGGCGAAATGTTTGCTCGTGCCGTTCAACGTTGGGACAAAGATATGGGTGAAACACCGACATTTTGGTTCACGACCGATGAAGC